>NZ_JBSFVR010000339.1:0-8021 GCF_053592415.1 Streptomyces sp. NPDC002690
TGTGACAGAGGTGGTCAGGCGGCTCCTTGGGTTGAGGGTGCGGTGCAGGAAACCACCTGCACCAGAGGGCACGGACGGCGATCCGTGGGGCGGGCCGCCCCGGGCCCGCGCCTCCTTACGGCGCGGCGGCCCCGCGCAGATGCCGGCTCACGTCGCCGACCATGGTGATGCGGACCCGCCGCTGGACGAAACGCCACTGCCCCTCCCGGAGTTCGAACCGGTCGTGGTAGCGGCCGGCGGCGATGGGCTGCAACGGCAGGTCGGGCAACGCCTGCAACACGGTGACGTAGGAACGCGAGACCGCCGTGCCCGCCTCCTCGGCGACCTCGACGGCGACGTTGGTGGTGACGTGCTGGGTTCGCGGGGTGCCGTCGGCATGGACGATCAGGGTCTCGCGGAACATCCTTTCGATCCCCTCGCGTCCGCTTACCGGCTCTCCGCCGCCGATGAACGTGGCGTCCGCGAGGAGCTCTCCGAGTCCGGCGAAGTCTCCGTCGTCGACGAGTTCCGCGTACCGGGCGATCAGGTTCTCGACTATTCGGTGGCTCGGCATCGGATCACCGGCCGGACGAGGGGACGGGGACATGGCTCTCCAGACGGGATGCGCGAAACACCGCCTGCCGTTGCCGACGACGGCGCAACGTATCGGATGGCTGTCATACCCAGCCTGCCATGGGGACGCCACCGGGCGGCTCCCCGACCCGGCCCCGGCAGCACCGGGACCGGGACCGATGCCGAACGGTTTCACCGGTCTGCGGACATGCCTGGATGCGCGGCGGGAGAAACGTGGCGAGAGTATGGCCCTGCAGGTCAGGTGTCTCGGCCAGGCGCCGACGGTCGGGTGTTCTCGTCCGCCCCGTCCGCCAGCCGGTCGAGCCACTCCAGGAGCAGGGTCCGCTCGCCGGTGCTGAGCGGCGTGGCTCCGTCCTCCCCGAGCGCGGCGAGCAACGCCATGGCACGGCCGGCCACGACCGATCCGAACCCCTCCTGGCCGGATGTCTCCGGGTCCGCGGCGGGAAGCGTGAGCGCGTTGATCACCATCTCGCGGGCTTCCCACGCGTTGCGCAGGTCGCGTGCCTTCTCCGGGTGGCTGATCAGGGTGAGGATCGTGCCCGCACCGGTCGAGTGCATGACCTCGGTCGCGCGCTCGACGCTCATCCGCAGGCGACCCGCGGCGGCGACCCGGATGATCATGCGGCGCAGGTCGTCCGCGGCCCGTCGGCCGGTCTGCGGCATGTGTCCGGGGCGGACCTGTCCGTAGACGAGCGTGTAGTACGCCGGGTGTTCCAGCCCGAACCGGATGTGCAGGTCCCAGGCGTCCCGCAGCGCCTGTACCGGGTCATCGCCGGTGAACAACTCGGCCTTGACCTCCAGGTAACGCCGGAAGCCGTGCTCGGCGACCGCTTCGAGGAGTCCGTCCTTGTCCCCGAAGATCCGGAAGATCGACGGCGTCGGGACACCGGCCTGAGCCGCTACGGCCCGGGTCGACACGGCGTCCAGCCCGCCCGCCTCCAGCAGACTCGCCGCGGCCAGCACGATCTTCTGCCTCAGTGCGGGCGCCGGCCTGTCCGGCGTCGTCTCCTTCTCGACCATGTATCGACGATATCAGTTGTGCGAATCACCGATCCGGGGGCGGGCGGTGCCTTCCATCGACGCCTCCGCGGTCGAGCGTGAACCGGTCGGGAAGTCGTCCAGCCCTGTCGCCCCGGAGGGTCCGGCACGAGATGGGCGGGTCAGAGCGGTACGACCGCGGTGACCGTGGTCCCGGTGCCCGGTGCGTGGGTGATCCGCAGGGTGCCGCCCAGGGCGGCGGCACGCTCGGACAGGGCCGCCAGCGCCGTGAGGTCCTCCGCCCCGACGGGCCGTCCGCCGTCGTCGACGACCTCGACCACCGCGCTGGTCCCGGTGCTGAGGCTCACGTCGACCCGCCCCGCCCGACCGTGTTCCACGGCCCGCTCGACGGCCTCCGAGACCAGGAGGTACAGATGGGTCTCGACCAAGTGGGGCAGCCGCTCGGCCGACGTGCCCGAGAAGCCCATGGGCACCGGGCCGCGACGCGCGAGGGCGGTGAGCGCCGCGGGCAGCCCGCCGGCACGCAGGGCTCCGGGGCTCAGCGCGTCGGTGACCTCCCGGACCCCGGCGAGCGCTTCCTCCAGGTCACGCGCCGCGTCGTGGAGCAGGTCGAGCGCGCCGGAGGGGACGGTGCCGAGTTCCTGTCGCGCCATGCTCAGCCCGAGCAGGGCTCTGATCATGCGCTCCTGGACGCCGTGCTGAAGGGTCATGGCGTACCGGCGCTGGCGTTCCGCCTGACGGTGCGCGAGGAGTCCGGGCGGCTGCTTCTCGTGATCGGCGTCCGCGGCTCGGACGGACTCCGTCACCGTCACCACGTCGAAGACGTTCTTCCCTGCGTCATCGATCGACGTCATCACGCACGTTCCTTCCCGAACCCGGTGTCCTGCCCCCATGGCACCGGGGACCGGGTGGGCAGCGTGCGGCGCACGGTGGCCACCCGGTGCACGTCCCGGCACCAGGAGTCCCGGCGCGCGACGGCACGGCACCGCATCCCTGACTCTCACAGCCGAATCCAGCTACTGCATCAGTCATTTGACTTGGAAGGGGGACACCGTCGTGCCACTGCGCGCTCGTCCCACCGACGCGGCGCGTCCCGGACGGGACCGGTCCTTTCCGGGGACAGTTCCGCCCGCGACGGCCGGCGCGACGACGGACGAGACGGGGGTGACGGTCCGTCCGCCACCCCCGTGAGGAGCCCGTAACTCCTTTCCTCAGCGCAGCCGGTACGCCGTGGGCAGTGTCTGGCGGACGGTGTCGCCCTTGCTGTCGGTCGCGTCCACGCGGAGTCCGACGCCGTGCGAGGCCAGCTCGCCCTTCGGGTGTCTGAGCGTCACCGTGTAGGTGTTGGCGCCCGCGGGCGCGGCGGCGGCGGGCTGCCAGGTCCGGCCGCCGTCATAGGTGACCTGGGCCTTCAGCGACGTCAGCTTCGGCGGAGTGCTGAGCCGGTCCTGGTAGTAGCCGGTGACCTT
Organism: Streptomyces sp. NPDC002690; assembly: GCF_053592415.1. NCBI lineage: Bacteria > Bacillati > Actinomycetota > Actinomycetes > Kitasatosporales > Streptomycetaceae > Streptomyces > Streptomyces sp. NPDC002690. The sequence goes on from NZ_JBSFVR010000339.1 coordinate 3,042, forward strand.
TATCCGGTGGTTCTCCCCGGATCGGGCGGTGTTGTCCAGCGCCAGATCGAAGTCGTACCGGAGGAAAATCAGTGGCTCGGGACGGCAGGCCGCGCGGTTGTCGCCGACGACGTCCCCCATGCACGGGGTGAGTTCGGGGGCGTCGTCCTTGCCCGGCCGGTCGGAGACGTACTCCCACCGGGTCGTCACGCCGTCGGTCTCGGCCTCGAAGCTGTACCGGGCGGCCTTCGCCGGCAGGTCGTAGGAGACGAGGTCTCCCGTACCGGCGCAGCCGGTCAGGGTGAGGGCCGCCGCCGCGAGCAGGGTCGCGAGGGCTCCCGCGCGGCGGCGGGGCGGTGCGATGTCGGGGGTCATGGTGGTGTTCTCCTCCGCGGTCCGTGCCGTCATCGCCGGCCTCCGAGGTCTTCGGCGGTCAGTCGTTCCGTTCGGCGTTCGATCTCGTGCCCTGCCGCGTCCGACAGACGGAAGTCGCAGCGGACGTCGAAGGTGGGCATGGACGGCGGGGCGGTGGGACCGCAGGAGGTGATGCCGAAGGCGGTCTCCGAGAAGGCGTCGTTGTTGAGGATGCCGATCAGAGCCTGGCGTCCGCCGCCGCTGCCGGTCAGATAGAAGGTCGGATAGAAGGTGTCGCCCTGGCGGCAGGCCGAGCAGGGTCCGGACCCCACCGTGAAGCCCGACCGGGTCCGCACCAGCGGCGCGGCGCCCGGAACGGCCGGTCCGGCGTTCCAGTCCAGCGTGGTCTTCCTGCCGAGCACCACGTCGTGGGTCTCTCCTCGCGCGTGCAGCAGGGCGCCGCCCTCGGCGGTGTCCCCCCAGGAGGTGGTGAAGCGGTCGACGGTGTCGTCCTGCCGCTGGACGAACATGGTCAGGGTCTTCTGGGTGGCCACCAGCGGCAGGTCCACGGAGGCGGTGTCGGGCGCGGACCCGGAGAGCTGCTGCCAGTTGGCCTTGGTGAGGGTGCCGGGCCGGTCGGCGTGCAGGTGGTGATCGACCCGGTCGAGGTCCTTCGCGTCGACGCGGTAGCGCTGGTCGGACGGGATCTGCCCGTTCGCGACGAACCTGGCGGCGTAGATCCGCGGTGTGGCGGTGCCGCCGAGTTCGACGGTGGCCCCCGCGGGGTCGGTACCGATCTTCGCGGTCAGGCGGTCCGCCTCGGCGCTGCCGACACTGACGACGGGCAGCGCGGCGTACGGCTCGGTGGCCGGGCAGTTCTGCGGGTCGACCCCACAGGGCACCTGGCTCGCCTTCGGTCCCAGGGAGGTGAGACCCGGTGCGGCGACCAGGACACCGACGGCTCCGGCGTCGGCCGCCGCCGCGACGCGTTCGTCCCGGAGCGTCGCGAAGTCGCAGTCGCCGCGGCAGAGGTCGGTCGGCCTCATCAGGACCAGCTTGCCCCGGGCGTCGACGCCCGCCAGTTCGGCGGCGGTCCCGGTGCCGGCGTCGACCACCGGCAGTCGGCCCTTCACGGGCAGCCTGGGCACCGGTGTCGCGGTGTTGCGGGCGCCTCCGAGCACTCCGTCCGTCCACGCCTGCTGGCCCACCAGCGCGACGTCCGGGGTCACGTAACGGGCGGACAGGTCGAAGGAGTCACGACCGCCGACGGCCCGCAGGGTGACGACCGGGGTCGTGCGCACCTGGGAAGTGCTGTGCGTCAGCGTTCCGGTGCGCACCTTCCCGGTCGGCAGGGACCACCAGTGCGGCTCCTGCGCGCCGTAACCGACGGACATCTGCGTGACGGCCTTCCAGGCGCCGGTCTGCGAGGTCCTCCCGGTGGAGGTGACGGCCGAGTAGGTCTCCGTACGCTCCGGCGTGCTCACCCGGATCGGAGTGAGCTCGCGCAGGTCCAGGGTGGCCTTGGTCGGCCCGTCGACCTTCACCTCGGCCACGACGGGCGCGGCGGCCTGCCAGTCCCCGGAGGCGTCCCGCCACCTGAGGGGAAGGGCGGCCGAGAAGGTCCCGGGAAACAGGGGCACGGTCACCGACGCGCCGCCGCTCGTGGTGACGGCGGGTTCGTGGAGGAGGACCTTGTCGTCGACCGGTGTGAACACGGCGCTGAGATAGCTGATGTCGGTGGCGCCGGTCGGCGGGATCACCTTGACGGTCAGCGAGGACTGGCGGGCTTCCAGGAAGGCGTGGAGCCGTGAGGTGGCCCGCACCGCGCCCGAAGCGTCCCGGGCGGTCACCGAGCCGTCCCAGCTGCCGAAGGCCCCGTTCTCGCCGATCTTCCTCGCGTCGACCGTCACGGGTACCTGGGCCGAACCGCCCGCGGGAAGGGTGACCTCGTCGGTGCCGAGGGTGAGCAGCCCCGCGGGGGCGGCTGCGGCGCCGGACGCGAGGGAGGCGGACAGGCGCAGTGTGGCCGCCGCGTCGGTGAGGTTGGTGTAGGTGATGGTTCCGGTGACGGGCTCCTGCTGGTGGGCGATGCTGCCGAGGCTCACCGTGCCGGTCGCGAAGACCCTCGGTTCGATCGCGGCGGCGACGTTCACCCGGCCCGCGCCCTGGAAGGACTCGACGTACCCGAGGTCGGTGGCGTCGGCCATCAGCAGCGCCTTGATCTGGGCGCCGGTCAGTTCCGGGTGCTGCGCGGCGACGATGGCCGCGGCACCCGTCACGTGCGGCGACGCCATCGATGTTCCGCTGGCGGTGGTGTAGTGGTCGTCGACGACCGTGCCGAGGGACGTGCCGGCCGCGCGTGCCGCGACGATGTCGACGCCCGGGGCGGCGATGTCGGGCTTGGGCGCGTGGTCCCCGATCCGCGGTCCGCGGCTGGAGAAGGCCGCCTTGCGGTCGTGTTTGTCGACCGCCGCGACGGTGAGAGCTTCGTCGGCGGCGCCCGGGGAGCCGATGGTCCCGGCGACGGGTCCGTCGTTGCCCGCGGAGACCACGAAGAGGGTTCCGGTGTCGCGGCTGAGCCGGTCGAGCGACTCGCTCAGCGGGTCGGTCCCGTCCGTGGGGCCGCCGCCGAGACTCATGTTCACGACTCTGGCTCCCGAGTGGGCGGCCCACTCCATGCCCGCGATGATGGCGTCGTCCGCGCAACTCCCGCTGTCCGTACAGACCTTGCCGACGCGCAGTCGCGCGCCCGGGGCGACGCCCTTGAGCCGTCCCCCGGAGGCGGCTCCGGTGCCCAGGATGGTGGAGGCCACGTGTGTGCCGTGTCCGTGGCCGTCCTTGGCCCCTTGGGCGTTGGCGGTGAAGTCCCGCTGCTCGACGATGCTCCCGGCCACGTCGGGGTGGGTGGCGTCGATGCCGGTGTCCAGCACCGCCACCGAGACGCCCTTGCCGTCGTACCCCCGGCTCCAGGCCACGTCGGCGCCGATCTGCGGTACGGAGACGTCCAGGTTGATCTCGGCCACGCCGTTGAGCCAGACCTTCTTGACGTCGGTCAGGGACCCGGTGGAGCGGGCGGCGGAAGTCGACCCCGTCTTGCCCCTGACCCCCGCCCACCACGTACCGCTGTCGTCGACGGCCATCGAACGGCCGTCGATGCTCGGCAGTGCCCTGCCACCGAGGGCGCCGACGGCCTTGGGCGCCCGGGCGATCGCGGCCTTGTCCGTGTAGGAGACGATGACCGGGACCTCGCCGGTGCGGCCCGTCGCGGCGACCTTCGCCAACTCGGTGACGTCGAACAGAGACCAGTCGAGGAGCCCGGTGCCGAGCAGGGCCAGGGCGTCGTTCGGGACGACATGTGTCCGGCCGTCGTGGGTGAGGGTGTGGAACACGACGGGTGAGCCGTCGGACCGCGGCGCGGCCTCGGTTCCTCGGACCACGGGCCGTCCGTCGGCGTCGAGGCCGAGTGCCACGGTGTCGCCGGTGATCAGCGTCACCGTGAGGCCGGCACCGGACGCGGCCACGGTGTCGGCCAGTTCGTCGTCGTCGATCACGGCCGGGGTCGCGGTGGCGGTCCGGGTCGGGCTTTCCGTTCCCTCGGCGGCCTGTGCCGCGGTGGCCGGGATGGCCAGTGCGAGGATGGTCAGACCGGCGGTCATCACACCCACGTCGCGTCTGAGACGCTTCGTCGTCCTTCGGCTCATCTATCCATCTCCTGTGGGAGGTACGGGCAACGGTGTCCTGCAGGTGTGACGGGCGGGGCGTGCGCGAGCCTCTCCGTCCGCGGTCACGGTCCGGCCGTGGATCTCCTGGTCAGAGCGGTTCGTACTCGACGCAGGTGCCGTCGGCGCCCGCGCCCCGGGAAGCCTTCGCCTCCCGGGGGCCGGCCGACGGCCGTTCGACGCCGTCGGCGGGGGTAGGCGCGGTGTCGGAGGCGGGCGGGGGTACGGGTTCGTCCGCCGAGGACGGTGCGGGACCGTCGGGCGACGGGTCCGCGGTCACCGACACCTGCGCGCCGTGGGGTCTTGGCTCCTCCGGGCCGTCGGTCGGCCCGGACGCCGTTGAAATAGCGGGTGACATGACAAAAGGATGCGGGCGGTGGGTCCACGGCTCGATCGGTCGGACAGGTGAATCAATTCCGCGGTACGGCACGGTGTTTTGTTTCGTACCGGCCGCGCAGGGCGAATTCAGTCGTCGTCGGCCGGGGACCGCGCCTCTTCGCCGACCAGTCCCAACTCCATGAGCCGTACGGCGAGCGCGGTCCGTGTGGTGACGCGCAACTTGCGCATGGCCGACGTGACCTGGCTGCCGACGGTCTGTACGGAGACCACGAGCGCGTCGGCGATCTGACGGTTGGTGTGGCCGCCGGTCACCAGCCGGGCGACCTCCAGTTCACGCGGCGAGAGCCGGTCGCCGTAGCCGGGCCGCCCCCGGCCCCTGGCCCGGCCGTCGGACCAGCCGAGCCGGCGCAGGTCGCGTGCGACCCGGTCGGCGTCGTCGCGGGCGCCGAGGCCGGACAGCTCCACCACGATGCCGGCCAGGGACGGCAGGCCGGTCTCCGGCCGTCCCGCCGCGATCAGGCAGCGCCCCCGGCGACCCCTGCACCGTCCGGCGCGGCGCAGTTCACTCTCCAGCCTGGGCCTGATCCGT
>NZ_JBSFVR010000340.1:0-8011 GCF_053592415.1 Streptomyces sp. NPDC002690
CTCGTCGCGCTCGACGACTACGAACGCAAGTCCCTGGTAAGGGACTTGACGGTGGCCTTCTACACGGTCTCGCGGGTCCGGCTCCGGGGCTTCGGCCGGATGGGCGCGGGGGTCCGGCTCCGCTCCCCCGCCGACGGGTTCGTCCATCGACCGGTGCATCAGGGTCTCCCTCCCGCCCCGACCCGGGCCATGATCTCGCAGAGCGCCCGGTCGTCGAAGATCCGGGAGGTCGGGATGCGCACGGTTGTCCTGAGCCGGCCGGTCACCGGGTGGCCGGCCAGGTTGATCCAGTAGCAGCAGTGCCGCAGGTCGAGCCGGTCGTGTCCGGCCCGCAGCCAGTCGTCCTGGGCGCGCGGCACGATCATCACGACCAGAATCCGGTGCACGGACACGGGTGTCCGGGCGAGTTTCACGAGGTGGGCGTTGTCGAGGGTGATGGGGAACGTCCCGCCCCGGGGGTGCGGCGGGAGCTGGTAGGTGCACTTCAGCTGCACCTTGACGGTCACTTCGTCGTCGACGGTGTGGGCCGGGGCGCCGTGGCTGAGGTGCCAGTCGACGCCGTTGTCGGGAAACGGCTGGGAGAGGGAGCAGCCGGCCGCTGCCGCCACGGCGTGGAGATACCCCACCTGGAGGGTCTCCATGCAGGCGGTGGTGGCGAGGGTGCCCCGCAGGGGCGCGGTCCGCCCGGCCGCCGGACCGTTTCCGCGGTCCGCGGCGCGTGCGGTGCTCCCCGGGTCGGGCTGCGCGAGCGCCATGGCTCCGTATGCCTTCCGGGCTGTGCAGTTGACTCCGGTCGTTGACGTGGCTCGACGGGCACCTGAGTGCTGCCTGGTCAACTCCCATGCCCGTCAGAAGTGTTGTCACCGAAGGAGACCGCCCGCAAACGGCGTATCAGGCAAACACCGCGGGTATCACCGATATCGGGCAGAGGAATCACGCCATCTGCCGTGCGGGTGCGAGGAGTTCGGGGATGATGCACTGGTTCGAGGGGCCGCTGGCCGCATTCGACACGGAGACGACGGGGGTCGACGTCGAGGAGGACCGGATCGTCTCGGCCGCCCTCGTCGTCCAGGACACGGCCGGCGGGCGGGCCCGGGTGACCCGCTGGCTGATCAATCCGGGGATTCCGGTGCCGCCGGAGGCGACGGAAATCCACGGTCTCACCGACGACCACCTCCAGCGCAACGGCAGGTGGCCCGCTCCGGTGGTGGAGGAGATAGCGCGGTCGCTCGCGGAGCAGTGCGCGACCGGCCGCCCGCTGGTCGTCATGAACGCGCCCTTCGACCTGACCCTCCTGGACCGCGAGCTGAAGCGGCACCGGGCGTCCTCGCTCGCGGGCTACCTGGAGCACGTACCCCTGTGCGTGATCGATCCCCGGGTGCTCGACAAGCACCTGGACCGCTACCGCAAGGGCCGCCGCACCCTGACCGACCTCTGCGAGCTGTACGGGGTGGTGCTGGACGGGGCCCACGACGCGGCGGCGGACGCCGCCGCGTCGATGGAGCTGGTACGCGCCGTGGGCAGGCGGTTCACCGCGCGGCTGGAGCGGCTGAGCCCGTCGGAGCTGCACACGCTCCAGGTGGCCTGGCACGCGGCGCAGGCCCGTGGGCTGGAGGCCTGGTTCGCCCGGAGCGGCACTCCCGAGCCGGTCGATCCCGCCTGGCCGCTGCGTCCGCGCCCGGAGGTCGCCGCGGCGGCGTGAGCGGTACGGCCCGCGCCGTGCGGTGCGGGCCGGGACGCGCCGTGCGGGCCAGGACGCGCGAAAGCCGGTCCGTCGATGATGCTGACGGACCGGCTCTTCCCGGTGGGCGATACTGGGTTCGAACCAGTGACCTCTTCGGTGTGAACGAAGCGCTCTCCCACTGAGCTAATCGCCCGGGAACGGGTTGAACAATACAGGTCCTGGGGGGCTTCGTTCAAACCGCGCCGAGCCGGGCGGTGAGCCCGCGCCGCGCCGCTCGCATCATCAGTGCGTGGTTGGCCCGGAAGACCGGCCGGGCGACCGGCGCCAGCAGCCGCATCAGCCGCTTGCGGACCTCGACTTCCTGCTCGTACCGCACGCGGCTGCCCTCGCCCCTCCCGGTGACGGTCCAGCGGGCCCAGCCCTCCAGATCGCCGGTCATGGACACTTCGAGGACCCCGGCCGCCGGATCGCGGCGCGCCCGGTCGAGGGTGACGACCAGGTCGTACGGCAGGACGGAGCGGAAGCGCGCCCGTCCCGTGGTCGCGTCCACCTGGACCACTTCGCGGACCTGGGGCCACCAGAGCGGGTACTCCTCACCCCGCTCCAGCACCGCGAGGACGGCGGCGGGTGGCGCCGAGAGGTCCCACCGGCTCGTGAACCGGTAGTGGTTCGGATTCATGCGACCAGTCTTCCCGCTCGGGGGCCGCTCGCCCCAGGTACTCACTCCGAGAAGTGAGTACCTGAACACATGTACGCGCCCTCGCCCGGCACCGACACTCCGGACATGGAACATGTCCCGCCGCCCGCCGAGGAATTGGCGCTCCTCGACTCCGAACTGGCCCGCCTGGACGCCCGCCGGGCGCAGTTGCTCCAGCGCCGCGCCTGGCTGGTCGAGGTCCTGCGCACCCAGGCCCGCGCCGGTTTCGCCCGCGCGGACACCGCGTTCGCTCCCCCGTTTCCGGCGTTCGGCCCGCACGTCCCGCCCCGGAACCCGTCCGGGCACGGCGCGCAGAACGTCCTCCTCACCCTCGGCGGGCTGCTGCTCGCGGTCGCCGCCGTCGCCTTCACACTCTTCAGCTGGGGCGCGATGGGCATCGGGGGCCGCTCGGCGGTGCTGGCCACCGTGACGGCCGCCGCCCTCGCCGCCCCCGTCGTGCTGCGGCGGCGCGGACTGCGGGCCACGGCGGAGGCGCTGGGCGCCTTCGGACTCGTCCTGACGCTCCTCGACGCCTACGCCCTCCACGCGGTGGCCCTCCCCGGCACCGACGGCACGGCGTTCGCCGCCGCGGCCTCGGCCGCACTCGCCGCGCTCTGGGCGGGCTACGGCCTGACGCCCGGCCGGCCGGTACTGCCGCTTCCGTCGGCGGTGGTGGCGGGTCAGCTGCCGCTGGTCCTCGCCTGCTCGGCCACCGGCGCCCCGGCCCTCACCTTCGGCTGGGCGCTGCTGATCACGGCGGCGCTGGACGGCGTGGTCGTGGTCCGGGCGGTCCGGTCCGGCCGGACCGGGGTGCGGATCACCGCCCTGGTCTGTCTGGCGGCCACCGGGTCGGGCGCGCTGCTGGCGGCCCTGGCACTGTCGTTGGCGGCCGGCGGCCCGGCCGGTGCGCTCGCCCCGGGGGCGCTGCTGGTGGTCGCGGGGGCCGCCGCGCTGCTCGCCGTACGGTGGGCGCCGGCCGGGCTCGCGACGGCCTGCGGACTGGTCGGCGGGCTCGCCGGGGTGGCGGGTACCGGCGGGGTGGTGCGGTCCGCGCTGCCGTCGGAGTGGGCCGTGGTGGCGTATCTGCTCGCGGGGATCGCGCTCCTGACGGTGGTGCGGATCGTGTCGGTCCGCACGGCGGCCGGCCGGGGTGTGGCCGTGTCGGTGGCGGTCGTGGTCGCGGGGTCGCTGCTCTGGGCGGCGCCCTGGGTGGCCGTGGCCCTGGCCGCTCCGCTGTCGGCGGGCGCGCGGGTGTGGGAGGGCGCTCCGGAGGGTCTGCGGGCCGCGCTCGGCGGGCCGGCCGGCTGGCCGTGGACGATGGCCGCGCCAGTGGTCCTGGCCGTGGTGGCCGCGCTGGGAGCGGCGGCCCACCGGTGGGCGGCAGAGCTCGCGGGGGCCGGGGACACGGAGGAGAGTCCGGCCGGTGCGCGGGCGTTCGGGGCCTGGTGGCGGGGTGTGGCCCCGGTGGCCGTACCCGCGCTGGCGGGTGGCGCGCTGCTGGTCACGGCGGCGGTCGCGGACGTCCCGTACGCGGCCGGAGCGGTCCTGGAGATCCTGCTGGTCGCCGGGGCGCTGGAGCTGCTGGTGCGCTTCTCCCGGGGATCGGCCCGCTCCGCCGCCGGGTCCGCCGCGCTGGGCTGCGCGCTGGCGGGAACGGTGAGCGTGGCGGCGCTGGCGCTGGCTTCCGAGGCGGCGACGTACGCCGTGTTCGCGGCGCTCACCGCGCTGTTCGCCGCGACGGCGATCAGGCTGCCGGACCGCCCGGCGCGCTCGGTGGCCGCCTCGGCCGCCGTCCTCGGCGGGATCGCGCTGACCGTCGCGGCGGTCGGTTCACTGGGACTCTCCGCCTCGCGCGGGGCGCCGCTGCTGCTGGTCTGCCCGGCGGTCACGGTGCTGCTCGGCGGGGTGCTCCGGCGCCGTCCGGTCGCGGTGCCGGTGGAGCTGGCCGGGGCCTCCGGCGCGCTGGTGGCGGTGGGCCTGGCGGTCACGGACCCGTCGTCCCTCGCTCTGGTGCTGGGGCTGTCCGGGGTGCTGGCGGCCGGTGCGGCGGTGCGGCCGGAGCGCCGGCGGGTGGCGGGCACCCTCGCGCTGGTGCTGTTCGTGCTGGCGTCCTGGGTGCGCCTGGCGGCCTCGGAGGTCACCGCCCCGGAGGCGTACACCCTGCCGGTGACGTTGCCGGCCCTGGTGGTCGGGGTGCTGCGGCGGCGGCGCGACCCGGCGGCATCCTCCTGGACGGCGTACGGCGCGGGGCTCGCGGTCACGCTGCTGCCGAGCCTGGCGGTGGCCTGGGGAGACCCGGGGTGGACGCGTCCGCTGCTGCTGGGGCTCGCGGCCCTCGCGGTCACGCTGGCCGGGGCACGGTCCCGCCTCCAGGCCCCGCTGCTCCTGGGCGGCGCGGTGCTGGCCCTGCTCGGCCTGCACGAACTCGCCCCGTACGTGGTGCAGGTGGTGGGGGCGCTGCCGAGGTGGCTGGTGCCGGCGGCGGCCGGGGGGCTGCTGCTCGTGGTGGGCGCGACGTACGAGAAGCGGCTGCGGGACGCCCGCCGGGTGCGGGAGGCGCTGGGCCGGATGAGGTGAGAGTCCCGTTCCGCCCGCCCCGAGGCCGGGGCGGGCGGAACGGATGCTCAGCCGGGCAGGTGGTCGCCGACGAGGGCCAGGTTCTCGATGGCGGCGAGTCCGTAGAGGGCGGTGTCGTTGGTGGAGACCCAGGCGGCCTCGGTGCCCGCGACGGTGGCGAGGGGCCCGCTCACCTCCTCGGTCTTCCAGGACGCGGACTCCTTGTACCCGTCGCCCCGCAGGAACTTCTCCCAGGCGCGGGCGGCGAACTTCGCGTCGCCGGTCCGCACGGCGGCGTAGGCGTCCATGCGGGAGTGGCCCTGGAAGAGGCTGATGCTGCCGAAGTCGGAGCCGTAGCGGGCGGCCTGCTCCGCCTTGGTGGCGTTGAAGTACCGGCAGTAGTCGAGGTACGCCTCCTCGAACGCCGGCATGTCGACCAGGGCGACGAGTTCGGCGCAGAGTTCGTTCAGTCCGAAGACGCCCGACAGGTGGGAGACGCTCACGACCGGCTGCGCGGCGATCGCGAACCGGCCGGTGTCCAGGTCGTAGAGTCCGCTGCCCTGGACGAAGCCGTTGGGCTGCGCGGCGATCGTCTCCATCGTGCCGAGGACCCGGTCCCTGGCCTTCGCCGCCTGCGGGCCGCCGCGCTCCCACTCGGTGAGCCAGGCGGAGACGAGCCCGCTCCAGTCGGTGCCGAAGCCGATGGAGAGCGCGTGCCGGTCGGGGGTGTACACGTCGGTGCGGACCTTGCGCTGCGGGTCGAGCACGAGGAAGGTCTCGTCCGAGTCGACGTTGGCGCGCATCAGGTCGCCGACCCGCTCGTCGGCCGTGAGGAAGTAGTAGAAGCGCCGGTAGGTGGTGTTGGCGATGCGCTGCTGCTTGGCGCTGTCCGCGTAGTGCTGGATGCCGTGGCGGGTGCCGAGCCCGGCCCATTGGCCGAGGTGGTAGACGTCGACCTCGCCGGTGTGGCGCGTCATCGTCTCGGCGAAGCGGAAGATGTCGGCGCGGCCGGAGCGCAGATAGGCGTACCAGAGCCAGAGGTCGGTGGAGAGTTCGGAGTTGTCCCAGGCGTAGCCGCCGACGTCGTACCGCCACTGGTGCCGGGAGGGGTCGTACGTGTGCATGACGTCGCCGTAGTCCCAGAAGCCGTACCAGCGCCGCATGTCGACCTGGTCCCGGTAGTACGAGAAGAGGAAGTCGAGGTGGTCCTCGATCCTCGCCTTCGCCGGGGTGGAGCGGTCGGGCTCGGCGAAGAGCCCGCCGAAGACGCCCGCGCCGATGAGCTGGGAGGGCGGGGCGACCAGCTGCGGCAGGGTGCGGACGGCCGCGGTCTGCCGGGCCGACGTGTCGGCGCCGGGGGTGGAGTCGTGGACCCAGAAGAGGAGTTCGCTGGTGCGGGCGATGCCGTACGGGGTGCCGAAGCCGGGCTCGTAGTCCTCGTAGGTGATCTCCAGTCCGTCCAGCTGTTCGGTGTACGTGTCCATGCCGAGGCCGTCGTGGTAGAAGCGCAGGTCCATGGGTTGGGCCTCGGGCGACCAGAGCCAGACGGTCACCTCCGCCTCGTCCGTGTCGGCGCCCCTGATGTCGAGCTGGGCGGGGAACTTCTCCCAGAAGTCCCGCAGCCCGAAGGCGAGTCCGCCGCTCGCGCCGCCCACGTAACCGAAGCCGGAAGCGCGGCGACCGCCGCCTGCGGCGATCCAGCCGTGCCCCTTCGCGGTGCGCTTGCGCACGGTGAACCCGTCCGCCGACAGCTGGCCGAGGGTGTAGTCGCCCCAGGTCGGGATGAGGTGGAGGCGGCTGGTGACCCGCTGGTCCCAGGTAGTGGGGTCGGGGAGGCGTTCCCCCTCGAACTGGGCGGCCCGGACGGCGGCTCCCGGGTCACGGCGCAGTCCGGTGATGCCCTTGACGGCCTCGCGGAACATCCCGGTGTCCTCGCCGCCGAGCCGGACGTGGCGGTCGTACGCCTCGTCGCGCATCGGGACGGTGAAGCGGACGCCGAGGCCCCGGACGAAGTCTCCACTGGCCTTGCCAGGGTCCTGGGTGCCGTCGAAGGTGATGGTGTGGACCATGCGGAACGACTCGGCGCCCGCGTGGAAGTAGAGCCGGACGGAGAACGGCATCCAGGAGCGCGAGCCGCGCCGGTGCTTGCCGTCGACGCGGACGACGGCGCGCAGCGGGCCCGCCTGTTCGACCTCGGCCGAGGCGATGGCGCTCTCGAAGCGCTCATAGCGCTCCTGGCCCTGGTCGCCGTCCTCGATCTCGCCCTGGCGGATCAGGACCAGCCGGCCGTCCTTGGCGATCTCGGTGCCGCCACGCACCAGTGACTTGACCAGCGAGGAGCCGGTCTTCCCGATCTTCGCGGTGACGATGCCGGTCGAGACGGTGATGACCCCGCCGGAGCTGCTGACGGTGACCCTCGCCCCGGGGGCGGTGGGTTCGCCGGCGGTGAGGGCGAACTTCTTGGCTCCGGCCGCCTCCGGTCCGACGGCGTGGGCGCTCCACTTGAGGGAGCCGTCGGGCCAAGTGGCGGTGGTCCAGCTCTGCACGGGGACGCCCTTGCCCCCGTCGGTGGTGAGCGCGAACTTCTGGTCGGCCGGGTACCGCCCCTTCGGCCAGGGCACCCCGAACGTCGTACCGGGGGCGGCTCCGAGCCCGCCCTCCTCCAGCCAGCCGATCTCCACCGGCTCCCCGCCGTCCCCTCCGTCCCCGGCGGTGGCGTCGGTGGCCGCTTCGGCCCGTGGCGCGCCGCCGAGCGCCGTCCAGGACAGGGAGGACGCGGCACCGGCGACGGCTGCGGCCTTGAGCATGGTGCGACGGGGGATCGGGGACATCACGACTCCAGTTCTCGGGGACTCGGTTCGTGTGCGCTTCGGCGAAACAGGGCAGGGCGGACCGTCCCGGGGCGCGGACCGCGCCCCGGGACGTGGGTGGGGGTCAGCGGCGGCGGTCGGTGACGACCGCCGCGGCGGCGAGTGCGCCCAGGGCCGGCCACCAGGAGGAGGTTCTCGACGGGTTCGGGGAGCTTGCCGTAGCGGTCGGTGAGTTCCTCGCGTACCGCGCGGATGTCCTCCTCG
>NZ_JBSFVR010000341.1:0-8006 GCF_053592415.1 Streptomyces sp. NPDC002690
CCGGAGACGGGGGCCGGGATCTCGGTGTCGACCTTGTCGGTCGAGACCTCCAGCAACGGCTCGTCAGCCTCGACGCGCTCGCCCTCGGCCTTCAGCCAACGGGTGACAGTGCCCTCGGTGACGCTCTCGCCGAGCGCCGGAAGGGTTACGGAAACCGACATGGTTTCGGTTGCTCCTTACGAATTGCGGAAGTGGTCGGTCGTCGCCCGGGACTGGATCAGTCGTGGGAGTGGAGCGGCTTGCCGGCCAGCGCGAGGTGGGCCTCGCCCATGGCCTCGTTCTGGGTCGGGTGGGCGTGGATGAGCTGCGCGACCTCGGCCGGCAGCGCCTCCCAGTTGTAGATCAGCTGTGCTTCGCCGACCTGCTCGCCCATGCGGTCGCCGACCATGTGGACGCCGACCACGGCACCGTCCTTGACCTGGACGAGCTTGATCTCGCCCGCGGTCTTCAGGATCTTGCTCTTGCCGTTGCCCGCCAGGTTGTACTTGAGGGCGACGACCTTGTCCGCGCCGTAGATCTCCTTGGCCTTGGCCTCGGAGATGCCGACGGAGGCGACCTCGGGGTGGCAGTACGTCACCTTCGGCACGCCGTCGTAGTCGATCGGGACGACCTTCAGGCCGGCCAGCCGCTCCGCGACGAGGATGCCCTCGGCGAAGCCGACGTGCGCGAGCTGGAGGGTCGGGGCGAGGTCGCCCACGGCCGAGATCGTGGGCACGTTGGTCTGCATGTACTCGTCGACGAGGACGTAGCCGCGGTCCATCGCGACCCCGGCCTCCTCGTAGCCGAGACCCTGCGACACCGGGCCGCGGCCGATCGCGACCAGCAGCAGCTCGGCCTCGAAGGTCTTGCCGTCGGCGAGGGTCACGCGGACGCCGTCCTGCGTGTACTCGGCCTTGTCGAAGAAGGTGCCGAGGTTGAACTTGATGCCGCGCTTGCGGAACGCGCGCTCCAGAAGCTTCGAGCTGTTCTCGTCCTCGACCGGGACCAGGTGCTTCAGGCCCTCGACGATGGTCACGTCGGTGCCGAAGGACTTCCACGCCGAGGCGAACTCGACGCCGATGACGCCGCCGCCGAGCACGATGGCCGACTTCGGGACACGGTCCAGCTTCAGCGCGTGGTCCGAGGAGATGATGCGGTTGCCGTCGATCTCCAGGCCCGGCAGCGAGCGCGGCACGGAGCCGGTCGCCAGCACGATGTGGCGGCCCTGGACGCGCTCGCCGTTCACGTCCACCGAGGTCGGGGACGACAGGCGGCCCTCACCCTCGATGTACGTCACCTTGCGCGAGGCGATGAGACCCTGCAGGCCCTTGTACAGGCCGGAGATCACTTCGTCCTTGTACTTGTGGACGGCCTCGATGTCGATGCCCTCGAAGGTGGCCTTGACACCGAACTGCTCGGCCTCGCGCGCCTGGTCGGCGATCTCGCCGGCGTGCAGCAGCGCCTTGGTCGGGATGCAGCCGTTGTGCAGGCAGGTACCGCCGACCTTGCCCTTCTCGATCAGGGCGACGTCCAGGCCCAGCTGCGCTCCGCGCAGGGCCGCGGCGTAGCCGCCACTGCCACCGCCGAGGATCACTAGGTCGAAAACGGTGCTGGCGTCGTTCGCCACGTCACGTCCTCCATGCATGTGCGCCGTACGCCGGGCCCCGTGGGGTGTGACCGGCCGGTCGGCTGGTGTTCGGCCGCTTGAGTCGTTCGGCCCTGTGGTGGGGGCCCTGTCCTGCCGAGAACCCATCTTCGCACTTGTTGACCGCCGACGGGACGCGGGGCCCGTTCCGGACTGGGCGCCGTGGGTCACGTCACGGGTCGCATCCGTGTAGAAACGTATGGATTCAGCCGAGTTCGTCCAGAGCGAAACCGCGTCGACGGGAGCCTGCTCCTGTTCGTACGGCGCACCCAATGCGTACAGCCCCGGACATCCGCCCGGGGCTGTACGACGTTGGTCACAACGGACCGGCGGGTGGTCAGCCCAGGTCGCCGGCGGCGGTGCGCTCCGCCAGGCGGACCAGGGTGCGCACCGAGGAACCGGTGCCGCCCTTGGGGGTGTAGCCGTACGGCGCGCCCTCGTGGAAGGCCGGGCCCGCGATGTCCAGGTGCGCCCAGGCGATGCCCTCGCCGACGAACTCCTTCAGGAACAGGCCGGCCACCAGGCCGCCGCCCATCCGCTCGCCCATGTTGGCGATGTCGGCGGTCGAGGAGTCCATGCCCTTGCGCAGGTCCGCGGGGAGCGGCATCGGCCAGGACGCCTCGCCGACCTCCTCGGCGATCTCGTGGATCGACGTACGGAAGGCGTCGTCGTTGGCCATGATGCCGAAGGTGCGGTTGCCGAGCGCCAGCACCATGGCGCCGGTCAGGGTCGCCACGTCGACGATCGCGTCCGGGGCCTCCTCGGAGGCGCGGGTCAGCGCGTCGGCGAGGACGAGACGGCCCTCGGCGTCCGTGTTGAGGACCTCGACGGTCTTGCCGCTGTACATGTGCAGCACGTCACCCGGGCGGGTGGCGTTGCCGCCGGGCATGTTCTCCGCGAGCGCCAGCCAGCCGGTGACGTTGACGCGCAGGCCGAGGCGGGACGCGGCGACGACGGTGGCGAACACGGCGGCGGCGCCGCTCATGTCGCACTTCATCGTCTCGTTGTGGCCGGCCGGCTTGAGCGAGATGCCGCCCGAGTCGTAGGTGATGCCCTTGCCCACCAGGGCCAGGGTCTTCTCCGCCTTCGGGTGCGTGTAGGCGAGCTTCACCAGGCGGGGGCCGTGCACGGCGCCCTGGCCGACGCCGATCAGGCCGCCGTAGCCGCCCTTGACCAGGGCCTTCTCGTCGAGCACCTGGACCTTGATGCCGTGCTCCTTGCCGGCGGCCGTGGCCACGGCGGCGAAGGACTCGGGGTAGAGGTCGTTCGGCGGGGTGTTGATCAGGTCGCGGGCGCGGTTGATCTCCTCGGCCACGGCCACGGCGCGCTCGGCGGCGGCCTTGAACGCCTTGTCGCGCGGCTTGGCACCGAGGACGGCGACCTCGGCGAGCGGCAGCTTCGGACCGTTGTTCTTGGCCGACTTGGGGGCGAGCTTGTTCTCGCCGCCCTGGTAGGCGGTGAAGGCGTACGCGCCGAGCAGGGCGCCCTCGGCGACGGCGCCGGCGTCCTCCACGGTCGCGGCCGGAAGAGCGAAGCCGGCCTTCTTCGCGCCGGTCAGGGCGCGGGCCGCGACACCGGCGGCGCGGCGCAGGATCTCGGAATCGTAGGCGTCGTCCGAGTCCGGGGCCGAGCCGAGGCCCACCGCGACGACGACGGGGGCCTTGAGGCCGGAGGCGGCGGGAACCTTGGTGAGTTCGCCCTCGGCACCGGTGGCACCCAGGGTCTCCAGGACGGCGGCGAGCTTTCCGTCGAACGCCTTGTCCACGGCCTCGGCGCCGGGCGCGAGCACCGGCCCCTTGGAGCCCTTGGCGAGGCCGACGACGAGTGCGTCGGCGCGCAGCGTCGCCGCACCTGCGGTGCTGAGAGTGAGAGCAGTCACGGTGGTGAATTCTCGCTTCCGTTGAGTACATGGAATCGGTCGAGGGGTGGGCCGACCGCGCCCGGCGCATCGTAGACGTGTCCGCAATGCCCGGGGAACGAGCCTACGCGCGCCGTTTGCGCCGAATCACGGCGGTGTTCACAGCCGAGGGGCGTCCGGGCCGGTCAGGGCGGTTCGCGGGGCCAATGGACCGGTTGCATAGGCTCGTTGCCGAGGCAGTGGATCGAAGGGCGCACCGGGCCGGGTGCGGCCGGTACGGAGCGGGGTCGGGGAACGGTGTACAGGACGAAGTCGGGCCGCACGGGGGCGGTCACCTTCCTGATGGTGTCGCTGCTGCTCTCCGGCTGCACCTCGGGGGAGTCCCGCGGGGCACAGGGCGAACGCTCCGCGGCGGGCGCCCCGACGGCCCCCGCGGCCTCGCCCGCCGGGCGCTGGCAGCCCCGGCCCGGCGTGGACTGGCAGTGGCAGCTCTCCGGGCGGCTCGACGCGGGCGTGGACGTGCCGGTGTACGACATCGACGGCTTCGACCACGACGCCGCAGCCGTCGCCGGTCTGCACGACCGGGGCCGCAAGGTCATCTGCTATCTCTCCACCGGCGCCCACGAGGACTTCCGCCCGGATGCCGACGCGTTCCCGGCCGACGTGCTGGGCAAGGGCAACGGCTGGGAGGGCGAGCGCTGGCTCGACGTCCGGCGCACCGAGGTCCTGGAGCCCCTGATGGAGGCCCGGATCGCGATGTGCGCGAAGAAGGGCTTCGACGCCGTGGAGCCGGACAACATGGACGGCTACCGCAACGACACCGGCTTCCCGCTCACCGCCGCCGACCAGTTGGCGTACAACCGGCTGATCGCCCGCATCGCGCACCGCCACGGACTGGCCGTCGGCCTCAAGAACGACCTCGACCAGATCCCCGCGCTCGAAGGAGACTTCGACTTCGCGGTGAACGAGCAGTGCGCGCAGTACCGCGAGTGCGACGAGCTGACCCCGTTCATCGAGGCCGACAAGGCCGTCTTCCACGTCGAGTACGAACTCCCGGCCGACGAGTTCTGCGCCCGCTCGCGCGAACTCGGGCTCAGCTCGCTGGAGAAGAAGTACGAGCTGGGGGCCTGGCGCAGGAGCTGCGCGACGGGGGCGGGGGCCGCGGCGGGCACGTGAACCGGCGCGGGACACCGGTCCGGCCGCCGACGGGGTCCTGCCGCCCGTACGGGCGGCCCGGCGCCTGAGGCGCGGACCCCGCGTCAGCCGAGTGCCAGCACCACCAGGGCCGCCGTCGCCGCCGTCTCCTCCACCGCGCCGAACACGTCGCCGGTCACCCCGCCGAACCGTCGCACGCAGTGCCGCAGCAGCACCTCGGCCGCCCCGAGCGCGAGCAGCGCGGCGAGCGCGTGGCGCACCACCGTGCCCACCCCGCCCCCGTCCCACTGGGCCCCACCGGCCAGGCCGGCCGCCGCGCAGGCCGCGACCGCCACCACCGCGACCGAGACGGCCCCCGGCACGGGAACCGTGCCGGCCACCACCGCGCCCAGCCCCTCCGGACGGGCCGCCAGGACGCCCCTGCGGGAGGCCAGGGTCAGCGCGAGACGAGCGGCGACGGCGGCCACCACCGTGCCTGCCGCGCCCTCGGCCCAGCCGCGCCCGTAGAGCTCGTAGCCGGCGGCGACCTGGGCCAGCAGGACGAAGAGCAGGGTGATCACGCCGAACGGCCCGATGTCCGACTGCTTCATGATCCGCAACGCGTCCTCGGCCGGCTTGCCGCTGCCGAGCCCGTCCGCCGTGTCCGCGAGGCCGTCCAGATGGAGGCCCCGGGTGAGCGCGGCCGGTACGGCCGCGGAGGCGACCGCGGCGAGCAGCGGACCCGAACCGAGCAGCAGCGCCAGCGAACCCAGTCCCGCCGCGAGCAGCCCCACCACGAGCCCGGCGAGCGGCGCGCAGAGCATTCCGGCGCGGGCGGTGGCACGGTCCCAGCGGGTGACGCGGACGGGCAGCACGGTGAGGGTGCCGAAGGCGAAACGTAGGCCATGGCTGTTCAGGGAGTTCACCGCGAGCACGTTAGCGCCTCCCGCCGGACGGCCCGGGCCGGGCGGAGGTCCCAGCCCGCGCGCAACGGTGCCCGATCGGACAAGATGTGACGAATGTGCATAAAGGTCGTCGGCCGGGAGAGGGTGGCATGGGTCACTGGTGGCACACCAACATCACCGAACCGGGAAAACTGCCGCTGCTCCTCGCGCTGGCCGCGTTCGTGCTGACCTTCGCCATCACCCGCACCGTCACCCGCATGATCCGGGCCGGGAAGGGGCCGTTCCGCAACATCACCCCCGGCGGGGTCCACGTTCACCACGTCGTCCCCGGGGTGGTGCTCTCGGTCCTCGGCGGCTTCGGGGCCGTCGCCTCCGGCCAGCACAGCGTCACCGCGATGGTCTTCGCGGTGATCTTCGGGGTCGGGGCGGGCCTGGTGCTGGACGAGTTCGCGCTGATCCTGCACCTGGACGACGTCTACTGGACCGAACAGGGCCGACAGAGCGTGGAGATGGTCGTGCTGACCACCTCACTCGTGGTGCTGGCCCTCGCGGGCTTCTCGCCCCTGGGAGTGAACGAACTGACGGACGAGCAGGAGAGCGGCCGGCTCGGACTCGTCCTGACGATGGTCGTCAACTTCCTGTTCGTCCTGGTCACGCTCTTCAAGGGCAAGGCGCGGATGGCGGTCGTCGGCGTTCTCGTCCCCTTCGTCGCGGTGATCGGCGCCCTCCGGCTGGCCCGCCCCGCCTCCCTGTGGGCCAAACGGTTCTACGGCCGCCGCCACCGGACCCGCGCCCGCGCGGTGCTGCGCGCCTACCACCACGACGTGCGCTGGGCCGGGCCCCGCCGGAAGTTCCAGGACCTGATCGGCGGGGCCCCGGACCGGGTACCGCTGCCCGGCCCGAAACCCTGACCCGGCAGGCGCTCAGACGGCCGGGTCCGCCACGACGCCGTCCCGCTCCCCGGCGGGCTCCTCGGCGGGCTCCCCGGCGGGCTCGTCGACGGGCTTCTCCGGCTCCCGCTCCGGCAGTTCGGCGGCGAACGCGGCGGCGGCCCGCACCAGCGGGAGGGCCAGCAGCGCGCCCGTACCCTCGCCGACCGTGACCCCGTGGTCGAGCAGCGGCGTCAGCGCCATCCGGTCCAGCGCCTTCGCCTGCGCCGGCTCGCCGCTCGCCTGCCCGGCCAGCCACCAGTCCGGCGCCCGGAACGCGGCCCGCTGCGCCACCAGCGCACAGGCCGCCGAGACCACGCCGTCCAGGACCACCGGGAGACGGCGCACCGCGCACTGGAGAAGGAACCCGGTCATCGCGGCGAGATCCGCGCCGCCCACCGTCGCCAGCAACTCCACCTGGTCCCCGAGGACCGGACGGGCCCGGCGCAGCGCGTCCCTGACCGCGGCGCACTTGCGCATCCACGCCAGGTCGTCGATCCCCGCGCCGCCGCGCCCGGTCACCACCGACGCGTCGGTACCGCACAGCGCCGCGATCAGGGTGGCCGCCGCCGTCGTGCCGCCCACGCTGAGGTCGCCCAGCACCACCAGATCGGTACCGGAGTCGGCCTCCTCGTCCGCGATCCGGATGCCCAGCCGCACGGCCTCGGCCGCCTCCTCCGCGGTCAGGGCGTCCTCGACGTCGATCCGCCCGGCCCCGCGCCGCACCCGGCCGCGCACGACGGACTCCGGCAGCAGCTCCGGGTCGCAGTCCAGGCCCGCGTCGACGATCCGTACCGGCACCGAGAAGGTACGGGCCAGCACCGCCAGCGGGCTCGCCCCGTCCAGGGTGGCGCGGACCAGTTCGTACGCGCTCCCCGCGGCGCGCCCGGAGACGCCCAGCTCGGCGACCTTGTGGTCACCGGCGAAGAGCACCACGCGCGGCTGCTCCACGGGCCGGACCGGCACGGACTGCTGCGCGGCGGACAGCCACTCGCCCAGCTCGTCGAGCCGGCCGAGCGAGCCGGGAGGGACGATCAGTCGTCCCCGGCGTTCCTCGGCGTCGCGCCGCACACCGCCGTCGGGGCGCTCGATCAGGTCGGAGAAGTCGTCCAGGTTCACGGAGGTCTGCCTCGCGGGTCGTTGCGTCGGGGGCCGGAGCCCGCTGCGGGCTCCCTGCGGAACAGTATCCGGACAGTATCCGCCGCACCCTTCCCCCGATCGCCGCGAGGCCACCCGCCGAGGACCCGGCCCGCGGCGTCACGGCGTGCGTGCCCCGGGCCCCCGGGAGAGCCCGCCCAGGATTGCTGCCGCCCGCCTCTGGCCGCCCGGAGCTACCCGGCGGTATACAAGCTCCGTCGTGTCGTGCGGTGCGGGCTCCGCACGGCGGTGTCCAGGTCCAGCGGGGAGGAACAGGCATGGCGGGCAACGGACTTGCGGGTGCGGGTGCGGGTGCGGGTGCGGCGGCGCGGCGTCGGGCGCGGGCGGTGGCGGTGGGGGCGTCGAGGTCGGTCAGGACGAGCAGTGCTCGCAGGAGGGCGGTGGCCGCGGGCCGGGTC
>NZ_JBSFVR010000342.1:0-7995 GCF_053592415.1 Streptomyces sp. NPDC002690
CTGGAACTGGTCGGCGGGGATCATCTGCCGCGCCATCGCCTGGACCTCGGCGACCGAGTACGAGCCCTGGGCGACCAGGAGCGCATTTGCCGCTCCCCGTCGCACCCCTGGAGAGCTTTGCCATGTCCTTCCCGCCCTCAGGCCGTCACTCCGGTGCCGCGCACCACGAGTACTGCAACAGTGCCCTGTGCTGCCGGTGCCAGACGCGGACCTGGTCCACGAACGTGGCGGGGGAGCGGCTCTGCGGACCCTGCAGCTCCTGCTGCCGCGAGTGCGGACGGGCTCCGGCTCCCCACCTGGACGGCCTCGACCAGGGGCTGTGCGCCGAGTGCCGCGGATTCTGCGGACGCTGCCTCTCCGCGAAACGGCCGGACGGCTCCTGCGGCTGCGAGGCATGGCACCGCCACGCCGGCAAGGACCCCTTCGGCTACGTGGTCAACGCCCTGCCGCAGCCCCTCATCCAGGGATTCGGCCGGCGGCTCCCCGCCGAGATCCACGACCTGATCCGTCAGGAGCTCGGACGGCGGACGGCCTTCCTGCTCCGGGAGCGGATCGAGCGCCGCTGGAACCTCCGCTGGGCGCACGCCCTGCACGAGACGGACGAGGACGGCCGCCGCCGCTACACGCCGCTGGAGATCGCGGAAGCCCTGCTGACGCGGGGCCGCTGCCCCGATCCCGACTGCGAGGACGGCTACCTCACCACCACCGACCTGCCCTGCGGACGCTGCCGACAGCCCACGTACCGGTTCGTGCCGTCCGTATCCGAGCGGCGGGCGACCACCGACCACGCCCGGCACACCGCCGCGCAGATCCGGCGCGACCTGCTGGAGAACCGCACCCGTACCCGGCGCGCCCCGCGCGGCTGAACCGGAGCCCGCAGCGGCCTCCCCCGGCCGCTGCGGGCGTACGTCCTACGCCACCCGGGACGGGTGCAGGCCCGCGTACACGCCGCCGAGGCGCATCAGCTCCTCGTGCGTGCCGCTCTCCGCCACCCGGCCGCCCTCCATCGCCACGATCCGGTCGGCGGCCCTGATCGTGGACAGCCGGTGGGCCACCACGAAGACCGTCCGGCCCCGCACCAGCCGGGCCAGCGCCTCCTGCACCAGCGCCTCGGAACGGGTGTCCAGCGCGGAGGTCGCCTCGTCGAGGATCAGTACCTTCGGGTCCCGGATCAGCGCGCGGGCGATGGCCAGACGCTGTTTCTGGCCACCCGACAGCCGGGCCCCGCGTTCGCCGACCACGGTGTGGACGCCGTCGGGGAGGGACTGGACGAACTCCAGGGCGTTCGCGTCGCGCAGCGCCTGGCGGACCGTGTGCTCGTCGGTGTCGCCGAGACCGTAGGTGACGTTCTCCTCCACCGTGCCTTCGAAGAGGATGGACTCCTGCGGGACCACGGAGAGGAACCGCCGGTACGTCCGCAGGTCCAGCGTCGCCATGTCCCGGCCGTCGAGCAGAATCCGCCCGGACGTCGGCCGGATGAACCCGATCAGGAGGTTCAGGACGGTCGACTTGCCCGCCCCCGAAGCACCGACCAGCGCGACGGTCTCGCCCGGCCGGGCGGAGAGCGTGAAGTCCCGCACCGCGTCGCCGGAGGCCCCCTCGTAGGAGAATCCGGTGTTCTCGAAGTCGATGCGCCCTTCGACGCGCTCCACTCGTTCCTTGCCCGCGTTGACCTCCAGGTCCGGCGCCTGGAGCACCTCGCCCGCCGAGCGGACCGACTCCAGCCCCTGGCTGATCACCGGCGCCAGGCTCAGCAGCGTGGACACGGAGCCGGTGAGTGTGGTGAAGAAGGCGCTCAGCATCACGACGTCGCCCGCGGTGATCGCCAGCCAGCCGTGGTAGGCGACCAGCGCGGAACCGGCGAGGCAGCCGACGCCGAGCGAGTTGAGCAAAATCCAGGCCATCGCACCGAACCGGCCGTTGAGCACGTCCAGCCGCAGACCCGCCGTCAGCACCTGGCTCAGCGGACCGTCCACCCTGCCGAGTGCCGCCTTCTCCAGCCCGTGTGCCCGGGTGATGGGGATCAGGCTCGTCATCTCGCTGACACGGGCCGAGAGTTGCTCGACCTCCTGGCGGAACGACTCGTTGTGGGTGCGCAGTCGGGTGCGCAGCCTCATGACGAGGAACGCGGCGGCGGGCACGACCACGAGGAACACCGGCAGGAAGGCCGGTACCCGGACGGCTATCACGGCCAGGCCGCCGATCAGGGTGACGATACCCGCGAGCCCCATGTCGGCGCTCTGCTGGACCATGTGCTCGACCAGTTCGACGTCCCGGACCACCTTGGCCTGCAGGACGCCGGCGCTGGTCCGCGCGTGGTAGCCGATGGAGAGCTGCTGCATGCGCCGGCAGAGCGCCTGCCGCAGGGACGTGCCCATCCGCCGCACACTGCCGTTGAGGCAGCGGACGTACAGCAGATGCATGGGGTAGTTGAGTACGAGGACGAACAGCAGCGCACCCGCGTTGAGCCACAACTCCCTTTCGGGACTGTGCCGGACGACGATGTCGATGATGTTGGCGGTGATCAGGGGGAGCAGCCAGATCGGGCTGTGCTTCACGATGAACGCCAGCACGGCGAGCACCAGCCGGGCCCGGTCGGGGCGCAGCAGGTAGCCGAGGGTGCGGACGGGGTGTTCGCCCCGGTATTGGTGGTCGAGTGCGGAGAGCCGCGGAGGAAGGGCAAGCGTGTGCTGCATCAGGCCAGCCAAGCCGCCCGCCCTCCGCCGCCGCAAGACCCATCCGCATCGTGAGCCGGGGTTCCGCCGGTCACGGGCCGGAAGCCGGGGCCAGGGGCGGTACGGTCCGAGAGTCCCAGGGCCCCGTCGTGGCGTCGAGACCCGGCCTACTCGCCGGTCTCACCGTCGATGGCCTCGCGCAGCAGGTCGGCGTGGCCGTTGTGCCGCGCGTACTCCTCGATCATGTGGGTGAGGACGTAGCGGAGCGAGATGGCCTCACCGCGGAAGTCCACGGTGTCGTCGAGGGACGCGACGGCGTCCGCGGCGGTGCGGGAGGCTTCGCACGCCTCGTTCCAGAACGCGAACGCCTCTTCCCCGTCCGCGTCTTCCACGAGGAACTCCGCGAATTCCCCTTCCACCTTTGGCCAGAGAGGCTTGAGATCCGCGCCGCTCACCACTGCCCCGAACCAGCTCCGCTCGACCTCGGCCGCATGGCGTACGAGGCCCAGGAGCGTCAGGCCCGACGTCGGTACCGCTCTCAGCCTCAGCTGTTCGACGGTCAGGCCGTGGCACTTCATGGCCAGGGTCGCACGCTGGTGGTCGAGAAACTGGGTCAGGGAAGCCCGGTCGTCGGCGACCTTGGACGGATGTATGCGCGGGTCATCGGTCATCCGGTGATGATCGCAGGAGCTCGGCGTTCCGTACATCGCCTTTCTCGCCAGCCGGACATGACGGTCTACCGGTCAGGGTTTCTGTCAGGCGGAGGACGGCCCGGACGACGTGTCGGGCGGCGGGTCCGCGGAAGGGGAGGTCATATCCGTCCCGCCCGCCGTCACCCGGGTTCCCGGGTGCCAGCGGGAGCAGACGTACGCGATCACGAGCGCCCCGGCCATTCCGTAGAAGACCCACTGGTTTGCCTCCGCGAAGTCCACCCGGATCGCGTGCATCGAGTCCCGCGCGATCTCGGCGGCCCTGCCGTCCCCGGTGGGCTGCCGCGCGTCCGCGTTCCCGGTAACGGACTCCGCGATGCTCTGCGCCGCGTCGTGGGCCGTGTCGCTCGGTACCCCCGCGTCCCGCAGGGTCCCGGTGACCCGGTTCACCGTCACATGCGTCAGTACGGTGCCGAAGACCGCGAGTCCGATGCTCGCCGCGAAGTTGCGGATGGTCTGCGTGACACCGGTGACTTCGCCGTACGAGGCTCCGATGGCGCGGTTCACCGCGTCGGTGGAGGCAGGGGCGAGCAGGAGGCCGATTCCCGCGCCTGCGATGGCCGCGTAGAGCCACTGGTCGTGCATCGAGAGCTTCGTCAGGTTGGCGGCCCACAACGCGAAGCCGACGGCGCCGACCGCGGTGCCGAGCCTGATCGCCGGGCGGGCTCCCCGCTTGTCGAGGATGCGACCGCCCCATTGCGAGGCGAGCGCGAACCCGATGAAGAAGTACAGGAGGTAGAGCGCGGCCTGGTTCGGGGACGCGCTCAGCGACACCTGGGCGTAGACCGATGCGAAGAAGAACACGGGCACGAAGGCGAGCATGGCGAAGAAGAGCACGGCCATGTCCACGCTGAACGCCCGGTCGCGGAAGACCTGGAGCTTGACGAGCGGGTGCGCGGCGCGGAGTTCGAAGCGGCAGAAGAAGACCAGGACCACCAGTCCGGCCGCGATGCACGCCCAGGTCGCGGCCGAGTCCCAGCCCCAGGTGGCCGACTGCTGGAGCCCCAGCACGGTCAGCCCCATGCCGGCGGCCATCAGTACGGCGCCCGGCACGTCCAGCGGTTCACGGCGGGAGCGGTCCGGGATGCGGGCCAGCAGGGTGAGCACGATCGCGATCACCGCGACGGGCACGTTGACCCAGAAGATGGCTCGCCATGTCCACCCGGTCAGCCAGCCGCCCAGCAGCGGCCCGACCGCGGTGAGGGCGCCGGAGATCCCGAAGAAGAGAGCGAGGGCCCGCCCCCGGCGTTCCACCGGGAACACAGCGATCACGACGGCGAGCGCGGCCGGGAACATGAACGCCGCTCCGATGCCCTGCACCGCGCGGAACCCGATCAGCCAGGCCTGTGCGAAGTCGCCGGAGGGCACCGCCCCGCACAGGGCGGAGGCAATGACGAAGATCAGCGTTCCGCAGAGCATGACCCGGCGATGGCCGTAGAGGTCGGAGAGCCGGCCGCCGAGCGCGAAGAACGCGGCCAGCGTCAGCAGATAGGCGTTGACCACCCACTGCATCTGCGAGGAGGTGAGGCCGAGTTCACGGATGATGTCGGGCGCGGCGATGGCCACGATGGTCTGGTCGATGAAGGTCATCGACACGGCGAACAGCATCGCCGCGAGCGCCAGCGCCTGGTTCGGCGGCGGTGTCCCCGCCGTCGTCCCGTCGGGCCGCCGGTGGCCGCTCGCTCCGCTGCTCGTCTCACCCGTCGATTCCATGGAGTCCATGGTCACCTCGGGGCCGCGCACCCGCACGCCGGGCACCGCACGACGGCGGCCCGCGGGCGTCAGGCGCGACGGCAGTGCAGGAAGAGGTGCGGCTCCGGCGTGGCTTCCGGATGATCCGGGGTGAACAGCACACCGCGTTCGGACAGGACGGTGAAGCCGGCGTCCGTCACCAGCGCGGTGAACGCGGGTGCGTCGAAGCTGGTCACCCGCACCGGACGGCCCATGAAGAGACCGTCCACGCCCTCCACGTCCAGCGGCACCGTCGCCACGGACAGCAGCCCGCCGGGACGCAGGACCAGGGCCAGCCGGGCCAGCAGTGCCGCCTGTTCGGCCCGCGTCATCTGGAGGAGCGAGAAGTGGACGCACACGGCGTCGAAGGACTCCTCGGCCAGGACGAGTTCGCGGACGTCGGCCCGTACGAAGGACGCCCCGGGGACCTGCCGGGCCGCCAGTTCCACCATGACCGGCGAGACGTCGACCCCGTGCACCTCGTGCCCCGCGGCCACCAGGGCCTCGGCCGTCGGCCGGCCCGTCCCGCTGCCCACGTCCAGTACCCGGCTGTGCGGCCCGAGAGCCCCGGTCAGCTCCCGCAGGGCATCCCGGTGCGCCGGAGAACCGGCGAAGGCCCGCTCGTACTGGGCGCCCAGCGCGTCGAACACCGCCGCAGCCGAGGTGCCGCTCGTGTCGTCCATGAGTACGTCCTTCTGCCGGCCGGAGGAATGACATCGGTCGAACGGGTGGAAAGCGTACCGGGGACGGGCCTGTCCCGCCCCGGGGAACGTCGATCCGCGCTCGATCCGCGCCCGATCCGCGCCGAGGCGTCCTCCGGTGGGGCGGACGACCGCGTCCCCGGCCTTCCGCGAAGGGAGACCGGGGACGCGTATGCCGTGCGGGGATCAGGCTCCGGAGGCGTCCAGCATCGCCGAACGCTCCACCACCTTGATCCGCTCGCGGCCCTGCTCGGCGCCGAGCGCCTTCTCGTGCGCGTCCAGGCGGTGCCAGCCCTCCCACGTGGTGTAGCGGACCCCGCGGCCCTCCAGGTGGGCCACCACGGCGTCGGGTTCGGGCTGCGCCGGGGCGGGCAGGCGGCCCTCGGCACGGTCTTGGAGCAGGCACTCGACCGTCTCGTTGGCGTCACCCTTGGTGTGGCCGATGAGACCGATCGGACCACGCTTGATCCAGCCGGTCACGTACACCGAGGTCATGTGCTCCGAACCGGCGATCACACGCCCCGCCTCGTGCGGGACCGTGCCCGAGGCCGGGTCCCAGGGGAGCTTCGGCAGTTCGTCGGAGTAGTAGCCGACCGCGCGGTACACGCTCTGCACGTCCCAGTCGGTGAACGCGCCGGTGCCGCGCACGTTGCCGGTACCGTCCAGCTCGGTGCGCTCGGTACGCAGAGCGACGACCGAGCCGTCCTCGCCGAGCACCTCGACGGGCGACTCGAAGAAGTGCAGGAACAGCTTGTGCGGGCGGTCGCCGACATCGCGGATGGCCCAGTTCTCCAGCGTCTGGGCGACCATGTTGGCCTGCTTGTTGCCCCGGCGGGTCTCGATCGAGCCCTCGTCGTAGTCGATGTCCTCGGGGTTGACGATGACCTCGATGTTCGGCGAGTGGTCCAGCTCGCGCAGCTCCATCGGGCTGAACTTCGCCTGGGCGGGACCGCGGCGCCCGAAGACGTGCACCTCCAGCGCCTTGTTGGCCTTGAGGCCCTCGTAGACGTTGGCCGGGATCTCCGTCGGAAGCAGCTCGTCCGCGGTCTTGGCGAGCACACGCGCCACGTCCAGGGCCACGTTGCCCACGCCGAGCACGGCGACCTTCTCGGCGGTCAGCGGCCAGGTGCGCGGCACCTCGGGGTGACCGTCGTACCAGGAGACGAAGTCGGCGGCCCCGTAGGAACCGTCCAGTTCTATCCCGGGGATGTCCAGGGCGCGGTCGGCCTCGGCGCCCGTGGAGAAGATCACCGCGTCGTAGAAGGAGCGGAGCTCGTCCAGACCGATGTCGTTCGGGTAGTCGACGTTGCCGAAGAGGCGGATCTGCGGCTTGTCCAGGACCTGGTGCAGCGCGGTCACGATGCCCTTGATCCGGGGGTGGTCGGGGGCTACGCCGTAGCGGATCAGACCGAAGGGTGCGGGCATGCGCTCGAACAGGTCGATCGAGACACCCGGGTCCTTGGCGGCTTCGGATTTCAGCAGCGCGTCGGCCGCATAGATTCCGGCGGGACCGGCTCCGACAATGGCGACGCGGACGGGGCGTGTCATGGGGCTGTAGTTCCTTCGTTCCTCGGGGCGGGCGAACGCGGGCAGGGTGCCGTCAAGGTAAGGCTTGACTTACTACACCCCCCTACACGCTATGTCCTCGCCTTCCGGGCCCTGTGACCGGGGTCGCCGCGAGGGCTGCGCGGAGCTGCGGCGGCCCGCGCGGTACGGCTGCCCGACCGTCGATGAAAAATATTTCAGCACTTTTCCGCAAGTTATTGCGGGCCTCGTGGGCGGCTGCTTGACTCGCTCCCGTCCCGCTACGAGCCGCGACCCCGGGAGAGCGCCCCATGAGCACGGAGAACGACGTCCTGGTCCTGGGAGGAGCGGGTGTCGACACCATCGTGTACGTCCCCGAGCTGCCGCTCCCGTATGCCGACAGCCACATGATCCGCCCCGGCATCACCGCGCGCGCCGGGCAGACCGGCGACTTCGTCACCCTCGGGCTCGCCGCCCTCGGCCTGCGCACCCACCACATCGACCTGATCGGCGACGACCACGAAGGAGACCTGGTACGGGCCTTCCACCGCGACCGGTCCCTCCCTCTCACCACGGTCCCCCAGCCGCTGGGCACCAAGCGCGCGGTGAACCTCGTCGGCCCGGACGGGCGACGGCTCTCCCTCTACGACGACA
>NZ_JBSFVR010000343.1:0-7972 GCF_053592415.1 Streptomyces sp. NPDC002690
CCCGCAGCGGGGCCGGGAGCAGGGGGGTGGCGGGCACGGGCGCGGGCGCGGCGGCCAGCGCGGCCCGGTGCAGACGCTCCGTCTCCGGCCCCGGCCGCACCCCGAGTTCGGTGTCGAGCGCCTCGCGGCACACGTGGTACTGGTGCACGGCCCGGCGCCGCAGCCCCTGGCGCAGCCAGGCCTCGATGAGGACGCGGTGGGCCAGCTCCTCGGCGGGGCTGCCCGCGAGGACCTGTTCGGCGACGGCCGCCGCCTCGGCCGCCGCGCCCCGCTCCAGGTGCTGCCCGGCGAGCCGGAGCAGCAGTTGCTCACGGAGCAGGGTGAGCCGGCCGCGCCGGTCGTCCGCCCAGCGCGCGTACCGGTCCTCCGGCAGCAGCTCGCCGGTGAACCGGTCGATCGCGGCCATCAGTTCGTCGACCCCGCCTTCGGTGAGGGCGGTGCGGGCCGAGGCCTCGGCCTCGTCGGCGTCGATCCACACGGTGGCCGGATCGAGATGGAGGAGCGCCCCGTCGGAGACCAGGTACGAGGAGGTGGCGCGCGGGGCGAGTTCGGGCTCCAGGGCGCGGCGGGCGGCGTGCAGGGCGACGCGCAGACTTCCGGCGGCGGCCTTCGGATCGGCGTCGGGCCAGCAGACGGCGATGGCCTCCTCGCGGTGGAGGCGGTGGCCGGGCACCACGGCGAGCAGCTTCACCAGCGCGCGCGCTCCGGGGCGCGGCCACCGGTCGGCGAGTTCGGGGCCGCCGTCGCGGGTGGCGTGGAATCCGCCGAGCAGGTCCAGGCGCAGCAACGGCGCGGCGGAAGTCGTGCTGTCCGGTCGTTGCGCGTTCATCAGGATGCACTGTAATCGAACACGCAGGGGACCCCCCGGGCGAGGCCCGGGGGGTCCGTTTCACGTCGGGACGTCAGCCCGTGGGTCAGGAGAGCTTGTACGTGGCGACCTGGTGGATGCCGTTGTCGTCGACCAGGTAGCGGCCGCCGAGGTCCTCGGCGAGCCGGTCCGAGCCGTAGTCGTCACCCTGGAGCGAGACCACCTCGTCGGTGCCGTCGCCGTCGAGGTCGGCGGCGAGGAAGTTGCGGGCTCCGATCAGGCCGGCGTCGCCGAGGGGCGACTGGAAGGACTGGCCGCTCTCGAAGAAGTCCGCGTCCCCGGCGTAGGCGGAGATGGAACCCTCGCTGCCGGCGATCAGCAGCTTCCGGCCGCCGGGCCCGGTGGCGAACGCGCCGTTGTAGGTCTGGCCGATCACCGAGGCCAGGGCGTCCTCGGTGCCCTCGCCGGAGTACCTCCGGAAGGACGAGGTGCCCGCCTCGTAGAGGCTGCCGTCGTCGGTGAAGAAGCCGCCGTGCGTCCACAGACCGCCCATGGTCGCGGAGTGCACGACCTCGCCGGTGCGGCCGTCACGGATCTCCAGGTAGGTGTGCGGAGACGGGCTATCGGTGGAGTTGGCGAACGGCTGCGCCTGGATCTCCCACGTGTAGGCGACCGCGTGGCCGTCCGCGTACGGGATCTCCGGGGAGGCGAAGGTGCCCTGGTAGGTGAGCGCGGCGTGGATGACCCCGTCGGTCGAGACGGCCGGGGCCTTCGGCGCGATGCTCCACTTCGTCCTGCCGGTCCTGGCGTTGAGCGCGATCGCGTTCGCCGCCGGGTCGACGAGGTCGATCGAGCCGGCCTTGGAGTACGAGGTGTAGACCTTGCCGTCCTGGACCGACGGGTCGGAGAAGACCACGTCGCCGAGGTCCTCGGGCGCCGCGTACGACCAGATCTTGTGCCCGTCGCCGTAGTAGGCGTTCAAGGTGTCCGTCGGGACGACGATGTCCTGCTCGCCGTCGCCGTCGAGGTCGGCGAGCTCGACGGAGTGGACGAACCGGCCGCCGCTGTCGATGGTGGCCAGCGTCTTGCCGTTCTTCGCGTTCAGGACGACGACGGCGGAGTCGGCGGCGACGACGATCTCGTCCTTGCCGTCGCCGTTGACGTCCCCCTTTCGCATGTCGTGCACCGCGCCGGGGACGGTGGCACGCCACAGCTTCTCGGGCTTGCCGGAGAGGAGCGAGGGACCGGAGTAGGCCCAGACGCCGTTTGACGAACCGGCCATCACGACGTCGGACGTGCCGTCCTTGTTCACGTCGGTGGTCTGCGCGTAGGAGATGTCCGCCTGGAGCGGAGTGATGCTCTGCTGCTTGCCGTTGCCGAGCTTGAACGTACGGATGTTCTGGCTCTGGTCGATGACGCGGACGTGGGTGCCCGCGGCGTCACTGAAGACGTCCTGGTACATCGGCGCGCCGCTGAGGCCCTTGTTCTGCCAGAGGACGGCACCCTTGCCCGAGTACACGGTCGTCGCGGCGAAGCGCGCGCCGCCCGGGTTCTGCGACTCGAAGACGTCGCGGTCGTCCTCGCCCGCGGCGACGAGCTTGCCGTCGGCGACCTGGAGACGCCAGACGCTCGGCCCGTTGTCGGTGTTGTCGGCGTCGCGCTTGGTCGTCTGCGACCAGAGCAGCTTGCCGGGGGCGTCACCGTTGACCACACGTACGGTGTTGGCGTTCACCTGGAGGTAGTTGTCCAGGGAGGACTCGGCGACCGCGTACTCGTCGCCCGCCTTGGCGGTGAGGTCACCGATCGTCAGGGCGGTGGGCAGCACGTTGACCCGGCTGTCCAGCGTCGAGCGGTTGCCGGTCTTCAGGTCGTAGGCGACGATCTCGTACTTCACCGCGTCGTTGACGTCGGCCTGCTCGACGACGACGAGCCGCTTGCGGCCGGAGTCGACGCGCAGCTGGCGGCTGTAGAGCACGCTGTCGGTCTGCCAGGTGACCGAGCCGTCCGCCACGTTCAGGGCGAGGGTGTGGCCCCGCCCTTCGACGGTGCCGGACTTGGCGCGGTCCCAGGAGACGGCGACCTTGCCCTTGCCGAGGTCCTGGATGTCGCCCCAGGCGGAGTCCCCCGCCTCACCGGTGTCGTACGTCCACGTGGACGACGGGGTCAGCTTGCCGTCCGCCGACGAGAAGCGGATGCCGTACAGCTTCGCCGTGTCGGCGGCCGGCGAGTTCATGTTCATCCGGGGCGAGTCGGCGACGAGCAGCGTGCCGTCGACGATCTTGACCATGGTGGCGTAGTCGTACAGCTTCGACCACACCGTCCTGCCGGTCTTGCCGTCGAGGATCGTCACGAACGTGCCGTTGGGCAGCGACGAGCCGGGCGAGGTGAACGGGCGGTAGGACGCGATGCCGACGCTCGCCGAGAAGACGACGTCGTCGACGCCGTCACCGGTCAGGTCGCCCGTCGAGTAGCCGGAGTCGGAGGACGGGGTGAACGGCGAGACCGCGTTGTACCCCATCATGATCCGCACCGGGAACGGCTCGGTCTGCCACGGCCGCAGCGGCTTGACCTGCCAGTCCGCGTAGTACGAGGTGTTGGTGCGCTCCCACACGGACTCGCCGTCGGGGGTGTGCAGCTGTACGTTGCCCCGGCTGTGGACGGTGAGGTAGTTCCCGTTCTTGCCGACGGGGACGGTCGAGCCCATGCCCCGCACGCCCTCCAGCGAGGAGGTGCCGGTGAAGGTGACCGGGGCGGCGTCGGTGGACGCGCCGTCCAGCGAGGAACCGGAGCCGGAAGGCGTCGCGTCCGTGCTGTCGCCGGACGCGGGAGCGTCCTCGGCCTGGGGACTGACCTGGTTCTCGGCCGCGTCACCGTACGGGTCGAGGGCGACGTCGGCGGTCAACTGCCGCGCCTGGGCGGCCGTCAGCTTCAGGACGCCGTCGCTGTCGTCGGCGGCCAGGGCCTGCGGGGCGACGCTCAGGCAGAGCCCGGCGGCGACCAGGGCGGAGGCGAGCCGGAGGCCCCGCCGCGAGTGGAGGTTTCTCATCACTTGGCTCCCTGCGTGAAGCGGATCGCCGAACCGGCGGTGACGACCGACTGGTTGTAGGCGTACTGGAGGGCGTCGGTACCGGCCTGGTTCTGGATGCCGACGGTGGCACCCGCACCCTGGTCCGCGACCGACTTGTACTGGAGGGTCACCGCGCCGGTGGCCTCGTCGAAGACGGCCTCGAAGGTGGCGCGCCCGGTGGTGCCGTTCGCGTAGGCCGCGTCGTTCCAGACGACGGCGAACGTGCGGCTGCCCTTGGTGCCCGTGGTGGCGGTCTGGACGGACGACTTCTTGTCGAGCGTCAGGTCGTCCCAGAGCGGGGCGACGAAGCCGTTGGGGTTGTACTCGGTGGGCAGCGCGGTGTTCGCGTAGTCACCGACGCGCGGCGCCAGGAAGTTCAGCATGCCGTCGGTGGTGACGGACGTGGTGGAGTACGAGACCCCGTACAGCTTCACCGGGAAGGGCAGCGAGATCGTCGTGGCGTCCTCGTCACCGGTCAGGGCGACCTTCTTCGAGCCCGCGATCCAGGAGTAGGCGGCCGGGGCGCAGCTGTTGCCGGAGGCGTCGGCGCGGGCCGGGACCTGGACGTCCTTGATCAGGTCGGCGGTGGAGACGGTGGTCGCGCCGGTGAAGACACCGTTGCACAGCACGGGCGCGGCGGGCTTCACGGTCAGGGTGTAGGAGCCCTCGGCGACCTTCGGCAGCGTGTACGTGCCCTTGGCGTTGGTGGTGACCGGGGGGACCGGGGAGCCGGTCAGCTCGACGGTCGCGCCGGGCAGCGCCTTGCCGGTGACGTCCAGGACGGTGCCGGTGACCTTGTGGGAGGCGACGGAGGAGAGCGCGAGGTCCTGCGTCAGGGCCTGGTTCTCGGTGATCTCGACGCCGGTGACCCGGGCGGTCGCGTAGCCGTAGCCGCTGAGCGCGAAGTCGTAGGAGCCCGGGTTGAGCGACAGGCGGTAGGTGCCGTCGGGGCCGGTGGTGACCGTGCGGGTGCCGTAGGTGGCGTTGGTGGCCTTGACGACGACGCCGGAGAGGGCGGCGCCGGTGGCCCTGTCGGTGACCTTGCCGCTGACGGTGCCGGCGGTGTGCGGGGCCTTGTCGACGGACGCGAGGATGTCGAGCTTGCCCTCGCCCCAGACGTTGTTCATGCCGGCGGTGCCACCGCAGTGGGTGTCGTCGACGTCCCGGGCGCCCTGGTTGAGCAGGTCACGCGTGCCCTGGATGTCACCGATCAGCGACGGGGCCGCCGACCACAGCAGCGCGGCCGCGGCCGCGACGTGCGGGGTGGCCATCGACGTACCGGACTCGGTGTTGTACGAGGAGCCGGGCCAGGTCGACTCGACCGCGACGCCGGGCGCCGAGATGTTCGGCTTCGCCGAGCCGTCGACCAGCGAGGGGCCGAAGCCGGAGAAATCGGCGATGGTGCCGCTGGAGTCGTACGCGCCTACGCCGTAGGAGGGTGCCTGCGAGCCGGGGGCGTGCGCGGTGGAGCAGGTGGTGCCGTCACCGTCGTTGCCGGCCGCGAACGCCTCGAAGATGCCCGCGGAGTTCCAGGCCTCGACGATGTCCTGGTAGAACGTCGTGTCGTCGCCGCCCCAGGAGTTGTTGACGATGTTCGGCGCCAGGTCGGGGCGCGGGTTCTGCCCGTTGTGGTCGGTCGGGGCGAGGATCCACTGGCCGGCGGCGAGCAGGTACTCGTCCGAACACTGGCTCGACTCACAGCCCTTGGCGGCGATCCACTTGGCGTTCGGCGCGACGCCGATGCCGTTCTTGCCGACCATGGTGCCCATGGTGTGGGTGCCGTGACCGTTGTTGTCGCACGGGGTGCCGTCGGCGGCGCAGGTCCCGGACGGGTCGTAGAAGTTGTAGTCGTGCGTGAAGGTGCCGTCGCCGTTGTTGCCCCGGTACTGGGCCACCAGGTCGGGGTGGTCGTACTGCACACCCGAGTCGACGCTCGCGATGACGATGCCCTCGCCGCGGTCGTCGTACTGGTTCCAGACGTCGTCGGCGTTGATGTCGGCCACACCCCACTCGGGGGTGGTGTCACCGTTCGCGGAGGAGTCCGTGGCGCTCTCGGCCGACGAGCCCCCGGCAGAGGGGTTCGTGCGCGACGTGGTGATCTTCGCGTCGGAGGTCTCGCTGTCGTCGAGCCGGTAGTGCCGCTCCTTGACGATGCTCGCGACGTCCGGGCGCTTCGCCAGCTGATTGATCAGGTTCTGATCACCGGTCACCTTGACGGTGTTCGCGATCCAGTACCCTTCGTGGCTCACCTTTTCCCTGTCGAGGAAGGAGTTGAGCGACTTCTGGCTGGACTTGGCGAGTGCGCGCAGCTCGCCGTATGCGGCCTTCGCACGGCCCGCGTGGGACTTCTGCTTCTTGGCGGAGGACAGGTCCGCCTGGTCCTTCAGCGTGACGAAGAAGGTCGCCTCGCCACCGCCGTCGACGGCGTCTCGCAGGGCGGAGTCGACCTTCGGGGACGGCGCGGTGTCGGCGGCAGCCGCGGCCGGGGGGCCGATCAGCAGACCGGCGGTGGTGAGTGCGGCGGCCACCAGCGCGGCGGATCTGCGCCGGGACGATCGGGGCAGGTGCATCGGGGGTGCTCCTCCAGGGACGGGAAGGGGGAGCCCGGACGTTAGGGAGGCACCGTTACTCGGGCATTACAGCTCGCGACGGGCGTCCGGTGGACCGGTGTACCGGGCAGGGCGCGGCGCACCACCGGGTGAGCCTCATCCGTCGGCGGCGCGGCCGGCAGGGCTGCGCGGCGGCGGGGCCGGCAGGCCGGTAGGCTCCGGCCCGGAATTTCCGGCCGCTTCGCGCCGCCACGCCGCCGGACGCGGCGCCCCGGTCGTCGTTGATCCACCGGCCGATCCCGATCGGCGGGACACTCCCGGGTCTGTGCGAACCGCCACCCCTTCGGGGGTCTTTCGGGCCCGGTGTCCCGCGTGTCGACGCCGCCACGAGCGCGTCGTGGCGGCGACCGTCCCTGGTCGCGGGCGCATCACGAATGCGGCACTACTGGGCCGAGGGCGGGAACGGGCATAGCGCCGGGCGTCCCGGTGGCGCATACTCAAGGTAATGAAACAGTCAGCCGGATCCCGGCGTCACCTGCCTTCCAGTCCCTTCAACCGCCCGGCCCAGGCGGCCCCACCGGTCGAATGCTTCGACGTGGGCGACCGGGTGTCGCACGACCAGTTCGGCCTCGGGCGGGTTCTCGCTGTCGAGGGCGACAACGACGCAGTCCTCATCGACTTCGCGGGGCGTCAGGGGAGGATCCTGAGCCCGTACTCCAAGCTGACCAAGCTCTGAGAGCTTCAGGGGCGTGCCGGACGGACATGCCCTCGGACACGAGTGGCCGTCCGCCGGAGAGCGCCCGGAACCGGGGCACCTGAGAGATACCAGGTGCCCCGGAAGCCGTTGTGGGGCCGTTCCCGTGGCCCACGGGACGCCGGGCGGCTCAGGGCCGTACGGCTAGAGCGCTGCGGCTGCGGGCTTCACCATGCCGCGTACGGTGCGTGACTTCACGTACTCGCCCATCGCGGTCATCTCCCACTCGCCGGTGAACTGCCGGATGAGCTTGGCCATCATCACGCCGGTCTGCGGCTCCGTGCTGCTCAGGTCGAAGCGGACCAGCTCCTCGCCGGTGGCCGCGTCGAGCAGTCGGCAGTACGCCTTCGCCACCTCGGTGAATTTCTGGCCGGTGAAGGAGTTCACCGTGAAGACCAGGCCGGTGGCCTCGGCGGGAATGCGGCCGAGGTCCACGACGATCACCTCGTCGTCCCCCGCGCCCTCACCGGTGAGGTTGTCGCCGGAGTGCTTGATCGCGCCGTTGAGGATCGACAGCTTGCCGAAGTAGCAGCTGTCCAGGTGCTTGCGGTCGGGGCCGTAGGCGATCACCGAGGCGTCCAGGTCGATGTCCTTGCCCCGGAACGCGGGCTCCCAGCCGAGGCCCATCTTGACCTGCGAGAGCAGCGGACGGCCGCCCTTGACCAGCGAGACCGTCTGGTTCTTCTGGAGACTGACCCGGCCCTTGTCGAGATTGATCTTCCCGGAGGACGCGGGGGCCGGGGGAGCGGCCGGGGGCGCGGGCGGCATCGGCGGCATCGGCGGTGCGATCCGCG
>NZ_JBSFVR010000344.1:0-7970 GCF_053592415.1 Streptomyces sp. NPDC002690
ACAAGACGCAGGCCACCCTGCCGCTCGTGCCGGCCGTCGTCGAGATCACCGGCGGCACGGTGCCGGTGGTCGCGGCCGGAGGGTTCGCCGACGGGCGCGGGCTGGCGGCGGCTCTCGCGCTCGGCGCCGACGGCGTGATGATGGGAACGCGGTTCGCGGCGACCGAGGAGTCGCTGGCCACCGCCGGATTCAAGTCCCACTTGGTGTCCGCGCGGACCGCCGACACCGTCGACACCCGGGCGTTCGACGTCGTGCGCGGCATCCCGTGGGACGAGGTCTACCGGGCCCGTTCCGTCAGCAACGACTTCACCCGTACCTGGACCGGGCGGGACGCCGAACTCGCCGCCAAGAGGGCCTCGGTCGAGCCCGAGTGGGCCGCCGCGGTCGCCCGCGACGACACCACCCAGCGCGCCATGTTCGCGGGGGAGGTGCTCGACCTGATCGAGGACGTCCAGCCCGCCGCGCAGGTCGTCCGGCGCGTCGTGTCCGACGCCGAGGAGATCCTCACCGGCCTCGCCCGCCGGATCGCCCCCGCTCCCGGCCCCACGACCTGAACCAGCTCGCCCCACCGGCCCCACGACCTGAACCAGCGGCTCCACGGGCCCCTTCGCACGCGCAGCGCCTGAGCCGCTCCGCTGCACACATCGCCTCGCACGAACAGCTCGAACTGCACCTCCGTACGCGTCGTTCCGCACGCGCAGCGCCTGAACATCCCTGCCGTACAGGTCACTTCGCAGGGTCGGTGGCTCGACGGACCCGGCGCATCCGGCAACTCGCACGTACGGACCGAACCGCACCCCACCACATGCCACTTCGCACCCACGGAGAACCGGAATGATCCACGTACTCACCCTCACCTACCTCACCCCGCGTGAGACCGTTCTCGCGCACATGGCCGAGCACAAGGCATGGCTGCGGGATCAGGGCGACCAGGGCCGCATCCTGTTGAGCGGTCCGCGCCCCGAGGGCGGCGCCGTCATCGTGACCGCGGACCTCGACGCCACCGAGGTGCGCGAGCTCGTCGATACCGACCCCTGGACCAAGCTCGGTATCGCCTCGTACGAGCAGCTCGCCTTCGAGGGCCGCAACGCCAGCCCGGGCGTCGTCACCGCCGCCGTGCCGGACGAGGGCGTCTTCCTCATCAACGTGGCCACCACCGAGGACGCGCCCGCCAGCGTTGCCGCGCTCGCCTCCGCGGTCGAGCACGTCGCCGCGACCGCGGACGGTTTCAAGGGCTCACGCCTGCTGACGAGCGTCGACGGCGACGCCATCGTCAACTTCGCGGCCTGGGCGGATCGGAAGTCCTTCGACGCGATCTTCGAGGACCCCGAGTTCGCCCGCCGCTACCAGGAGTTCGCGACGACCACGACGGGTGCGAAGTACCGGCTCTACCGCACCAGCCGGGTCATCACCCCCAACCGCTGAGCCCCGCCCCGCACACCCCCCACGCCTTCCCCCCACCTCTCGCCCTCACCCACTCTTTCCCCGAGGAGAATCCATGTCAGCCTCGTCCACCCCGGCTCCCTACGACCTCGTCGTCATCGGGTTCGGCGCCGCCGGCCTGTCGGCCGCACTGTCCTTCGCCGAGGCCACCGAAGGCCGCGACACCCCGGCCCGGATCGCCGTGCTCGAACGGGCGACCGAGGAGAAGCGCGGCGGCGCCACCCGCTGGACCGGCGCGTTCCTGCGGATCACCGAGGACCGGCAGCTGGACACCGACTGGGCCGACCATGTCGGGCGGGTCTCCGGCGGCCTCGCGGACGCCGACTACTGCCGCACCGTCGAGCGCGAGACCCCGAAGGCGCTGAGCTTCGTCGAAAAGCACGGAGTCGAAATCGCCTTCGAGCCCTTCCCCCTGCCGCACACCTTCAACGGCGGCACCCCGTCCATGAACCCGCCGGCCAGCCCCCGCGGCGGCGGCGCCTCCATCGTCGAACACCTGGGCGCCGCCCTGGAGAACGACCCGCGGGTCGAGATCCACTACGAGACCGAGGCGCTCCGCCTGACGACCTCCGACGACGGCACGGTCGACGGCGTCCTCGTCCGTACCTCCGACGGTCACACCCGGCGGATCCAGGGACGCGCCGTGATCCTCGCCAGCGGCGGCTTCCAGGGGAACACCGAGATGCTCACCCGCTACCTCGGCGACAAGGCCTGCGACCTCCCGCTCATCGCCCCGGGCATCACCAACAGCCGCGGCGACGCCCTGCGCATGGCACTGGAGCTGGGGGCCGACACGGCGGGCCAGTTCGACGGCATCCACGCCGAGCCGGTCGACACCCGCACCACCAAGGCCGATGCGGTGCTCTACGGCTTCAGCACGGGCATCTTCGTCAACTCCTCGATGCGGCGCTTCTTCGACGAGGGGCGCGACACCTGGGACAACACCTTCGAACACGTCGGGTACGAGATCTGGAAGAACCAGGGCCAGCAGGCGTACTGGATCGCCGACGCCAAGACCCTCGCGATCCCCGGCTTCCGGAACTCGCTGCTGAGCGATGTCGACCCCGAGCAGGCCGACACCCTCGAAGAGCTGGCCACCAAGCTGGGCATCGACGCCGAGGGGCTGGAGAAGACCGTCGCCGAGTTCAACGCGGCCGTCGCCCCCGGCGAGTTCGACCCGACCCGCCTCGACGGCAAGTCCACCACCGGACTCACGCCGCAGAAGTCCAACTGGGCCGTCCCGCTGGACACCGCGCCCTTCATCGGCGTTCCCCTCACGTCCGCCGTCTGTTTCACCTACGGCGGTGTCCGCACCGACGTCGACGGCCGCGTGGTCACCCCGTCCGGCACCGCCATCCCCGGCCTGTACGCGGCGGGAGAGGCCACCGGCCTCTTCTACCACGCCTACCCGCCGGCCACGTCCGTGCTGCGCTCGCTGATCTTCGGCCGGCTCGCCGCCCACCATGCCGCCGCCGTCCAGTCCGCCTGATCCCGCCCGTCCCGAAACTCTCCCTGGAGGAACCATGAACATCGTCAACATCGACGTGACCCTCCGCGACGGTGGTTACCGCAACGGCTTCAACTTCCCCCTCGGCTACGCGATCGAGCACGCGCGGCTCAGCGTCGAGGCGGGATTCGACTGGGTCGAGATCGCCTACCGCAAGGGCTCGCTCCTGCCCGTCCCGAACATCGGGCTGACGGGACGCGGCGACGACGAGTTCATCGCCGCGGTGGCCCGCGAGATCGGGGCGGGCCGGGTCGCGATGATCCTGCACCCGAAGAACATCACCGAACACGACCTGCCCGCCATGTACGCCGCCGGTTCCCGGCTGGTCCGCGTCATCCTGCCGGCCAAGGGGTACGAGCGCGGTCTGGAGTACATACGCCAGGCCAAGGACATCGGCTTCGAGGTCGGGGTCAACTTCGCCCGGATCAGCCAGTGGGAGGGCCGCGACGTCGTCGAGGTCGCCACCGCCGCCACGGACGCGGGCGCCGACGTCGTCTACCTCGCGGACTCCAACGGCAGCCTCTCCCCCGTGGACACCACCGACCTCACCACCCTGACGAAGTCGGTCACCGGCGGCCCGGTCGGCCTGCACGCCCACAACAACCTGGGGCTCGCCCTGTCCAACGCGATCAGCGCGGTGGCCGCCGGCGCGACCTGGATGGACTCCTCGATCCAGGGCATGGGCAAGGGGCCGGGCAACCTCATCGCCGAACAGTGGCTCGCGCACCTCGACCGCACCGACCCCGAGGCCGCTGCCCGGCTCCACCTCGGTCCCGCCCTGGAACTGGCGGACCTGCTCCTGACCGCCATACCCGAGGGGACCCCCTCCCTGCCGCTGCCCGACCTGGTCCTGGGCCGCTACGACCTCCCGGTCGAGCACCGCAAGGACCTGCTGAGCGGCAGCCACCGCGAGGGAATAGCCACCGCACGCGCGCTCGCCACCGTCCGGTGACGCACACCGCAACCGCTGTTCCCGCGGCGGTCTTCGGACCGAAGGCCGCCGCGGGTCTGGCCAACCCGGCACATGCACTCGTGTTTGGCCCCGTCACCCCCCGCTGGGACGAAGGAGCGTTCTTCGCCCCCGTCACCCAGGTCCTGGCCGACGCCGGCCTGCGGGTGACCGTCGTCGACACCCTCGCGCCGCGCGAGGAGGGCGACGACTCGATGGAGCACTTCGTCGCCCGCTGGCGCGCACTCCTCCCGAGTTACGGCCCCATCGACCTGGTCTGCGGAAACGCCCTCGGCGGGGCGATGGCCCAAGCCCTGCTCCCCGACCTCGGCCCCACCACCGCCGCACTGCTCGTCTCAGGACCGGCCCGCACGGACGCGCTCCTGGAGTCCCGGCTCACCGAGATCGCCGATCTCGCCGCCGACGGCCGCTCCGACTACGCGCTCGCCCTCCTCGACCGGCGCGTGAGGCCCTACGGCCACTGCCCCGCCGCCGCGACCGCCGCCCCAGCACCGCACGACCCCCACGCCGGGAGCCGCCTGGCCGAGGGCATGCGGCTGCTGTGCGGCACCGACGTCACGGCGGCCGTGCGGGCCCACTCCGGGCCGCTGCTGCAGATCGTCGGCGGCAACTCCCAGCTCGTCACCCAGCGCCACACCGCCGCGGCACCCCACCACCGGGTGCACATCATCCCGGGGGCCGGCATGCGCCCCCACTTCGAACGCACCGCAGAGGTGTCCACCCTCGTCGGCACCTTCCTGCGCGAGAAGGGACTCACATGAAGAGCGTCGCTGTCCTCCCCGGCGACGGCATCGGACCGGAGGTCACCTCCGCCGCCCTCGACGCCGTCGACAGACTCAACCTCCCCCTCGACCTGCGCTTCGGCGACATCGGCTGGGAGTGCTGGCGCGAGGAGGGCAACCCCGTCCCGCAGCGCACCTGGAAACTGCTGGAGGAAACCGACACCTGCCTCCTCGGCGCCATCACGAGCAAGCCACTGCGTGAGGCCGAGGCCGAACTGCCGCCCGGACTGCGCGGAACCGGCCTCACCTTCGTCTCCCCGGTCATCCAGCTGCGCCAGCGGCTGAACCTGTACGCCAACATCCGCCCGGTCACCGACCTGGTCGACGGGCGCTTCGACTTCACGGTGATCCGGGAGAACACCGAGGGCCTCTACGCGGGCCTCGACTTCCACGGACTCGACGAAGCCCTGTGGAACGCCGTCCGCGACCACCCCAACGCCCAGGCATCCGGCGCCGCCGCGACCAGCGTCACCCTGCGCCTCCAGACCGAATTCGGCATGGACAGGCTGCTGCGCCACGGATTCGCCTACGCACGCTCGCACGGCCACCACCGGCTCACCCTGGTCGACAAGCCCAACGTCCTGCGCCACAGCAGCAATCACCTGCGTGAGCGGCTCGAACTGATAGCGCAGGATCATCCCGACATCGAGACCGAGATCCTCAACGTCGACGCGGTCGCGCTGTGGATGGTGCGCAGGCCCGAACGGTTCGGCGTGCTGGTCGCCGAGAACATGTTCGGAGACATCCTCTCCGACCTCGGCGCGGGTGTCATGGGCGGACTCGGCCTCGCCCCCAGCGGCAACATCGGCGACCACGGCAGCTACTTCGAGCCGGTGCACGGCAGCGCCCCGAGCATGGCCGGCCAGGACCGCGCGAACCCCATGGCCATGCTCCTCGCCGTCGCCCAGATGCTCGACCACCTGGACCTGGCCGTACCCGGTGAGGAGATCCGGGCCGCGGTACGGACGGTGGTGGCGCGCCGGACGACCGTCACCTACGACATGGGCGGAACGAGCGGAACCCAGGAGGTCGCGGGGGCCGTGGCCGGGGCACTCGCCCCTGCCGAAGGCGAGGCGCGGCCCTCGGCTCCACGGGCCGGAGAAGCACCCTCGGACGACGTGGTCGACCGGCTCGCCCGACTCGACACCGCCTCCGTCTCCGACGCCCTGGACAGCCTCGGGGTCGGCGGCGTCCTCGCCGGCATCGCTCCGAGGGTGCCGGGGACCCGTGCCGCGGGACGGGCGTTCACCGTCACGTACCAGCCCGTCGACGACACGGGGGAGGGCTTCCGCAACGCGGCCAACTACCTGGACGACGTGCCCGAGGGTTCGTTCGTCGTGGTCGACAACGCCGGCAGCACGACCTGCACCAACTGGGGCTCGCTCCTGACGGGCCTGGCCCAGCGGCGCGGGGTGCGCGGCACCGCCCTGCACGGATCGGCCCGGGACATCGCGGAGATCCGCGCCGCCGGCTACCCCCTCTACAGCACCGGCGCCACGATGGTCAGCGGGAAGAACCGGGTACAACTCGCCTCCACCGGCAGGGACGTCACCGTCGGCGGCGTCACCGTACGCCCCGGCGACATCGTGGTCGCCGACGACAACGGCGTCCTGGTGGTGCCCGACGCGTACGCCGCCGAGGTCGCCGAACGCGCGGAGCGCGTCGAGCGCACCGAGGGCGCCATCGGCGCCGCGGTCGCGTCCGGCCTCCGCCTCGACGAGGCCCGCCTCCGGTACGGCTACGCCAAACCGTGGGACGGCGGCAGGCAGCCCTCCCATGCCTGAGATGGCCGCGCACGCGCTGGTGGACGTCCACTACCACGCGGGCCCCGACCTCTACGAGCGCCGGCTCACCTCGGCAGCCGCCGGCCGGGCCTACGCGAAGGCCGGCGGCTGGGTCGTACTGAAGAGCCATCTCACCTCGACGGCGGCCCGCGCCTGGGAGGCCCGGCAGGAGGGGCTGCCCGTATCCGGCACCCTCGTCCTCAACGAACTGGCCGGGGGCATCCGCCCGAGCGCCGTCGAACAGGCGGTGTACGCACACGGCCCGGACACCCCCGCCCGTCTGGTCGTCCACCTGCCGACGCTGACCGGACCCGCGCACACCTCCACGCTGCGACGCACCTCGTTCCACCCGCTGCTCGACGCCGACCGGTGGCGCGCCGACGGCGTCCTCGCTCCCGACGGGCGGCTGCGCCGGGACGTGGGCGAGGTACTCCGTGCGGCCCGCGACCTGCCCGTCGTGCTGGCGACGGGCCACTGCGACCGGGAGGCGGCGCTGCGCGTCGTGGACGAGGCCGTGCGGCTCGGCGTACCCCGCCTCCTCCTCACCCACGCGACCCACCCCATGTCGGGCTTCACCCCCGCCGACCTGGCCGGCCTCTCCTCCGTACCGGGTCTCCACGTCGAAGTCACCGCACTGACACTGCTGCTGGGGCACCACGACGCCGGACACCTCGGCGACGTCGTGCGCGCCCATCCCCGCGTGGTGTTCAGCTCCGACCTCGGACAGCCCGACCAGCCGGACGTCGAGGAATGGCTGGACCTCTCCGCGCGGTGGTTCCACGACGCGGGCCTGACGGCCCAGGAGATCGAGGACATCACCCGGTCCAACCCCGCCAGCCTGCTGACGCCGTGAACCGGACCTTCACCACTCCCCACCCAGGAGCAGTCATGAACGCCCGAACACCGCACGCCTCGCACGCCGCCGTGCACGCGGACATCCAGCATCTCGCCCGGCTGCTGGACGAGACCCTCGTCCGCCAGGA
The DNA here is from genome assembly GCF_053592415.1 of Streptomyces sp. NPDC002690. Lineage (NCBI taxonomy): Bacteria > Bacillati > Actinomycetota > Actinomycetes > Kitasatosporales > Streptomycetaceae > Streptomyces > Streptomyces sp. NPDC002690. Next base: position 7,470 of record NZ_JBSFVR010000344.1, read on the forward strand.
AGGAGCGGACCTGCTCGACCTGGTCGAAAAGGTCCGCCGGCTGGCCCGCGAGGACGGCGAGTCCGCCGACGCCCTGCTGCGCGGAACCGAACTGCGGACCGCGGCCAAACTGGTCCGCGCCTTCTCCACCTACTTTCACCTGGCCAACGTCACCGAGCAGGTGCACCGGAGCCGCGAGTTGCGCACCGCCCGCGAAGGGGCGAGTGCCGCCCTCGCCCGGGTCGTGCGACAGGCCGCGCAGGAGTCACCCGAGGGTCTGGCCCGCGCCGTCGAACACCTCAATGTCCGGCCGGTGTTCACGGCCCACCCCACCGAGGCCGCCCGCCGCTCGGTGCTGAACAAGCTCCGCCGCGTCGCCGCCCTGCTGGAGACCCCGGTCATCGAGGCCGACCGGCGCCGCCACGATCTGCGGCTCGCGGAGAACATCGACCTCATCTGGCAGACCGACGAGCTGCGCGTCGTCCGCCCGGAGCCGGCCGACGAGGCCCGTAACGCCATCTA
>NZ_JBSFVR010000345.1:0-7968 GCF_053592415.1 Streptomyces sp. NPDC002690
ATCGGTCCGATTCCCGGTCGAAGCGGGTCAAGCGATTTTCGCTTTCCAGTTCTTCGCTTTCGCGTTTCCCTTTCCGGCGAGTCCGACTCTATCAGGCAATTCCTTTCCCTCTGACCCGGCCCCCGCAGGCATGCGGAAGCCCGATCCGGGCAGGGTTTCGCTGGAGAGTCGCCGCCGGCCCCAGGACTCGAAGTCGCGGCGGGGCCAGGCAGATTTACGACAGTACAGCCTCGCCGGGAGACGAGGCAAATCGCTCCCGGTGCACTTCTACGTCAGCCAAACGGGACATCTCGTGCGGAACCCTGCCTTAACATGACTTACCCTGCTGAGGAGTACGCCGCCCTGCGACATGAAGCGGGGGTGGTCGTCGAGCAGGCACGCCCCAGCTCCACCTCCCGGAGGCACCCATGACCCACGTGACGTCCCCCCTCAGCGGACAGGCCATCGGACTGGCCGCGGTCCCCGACCCGGTCTTCTCGGGCGCGATGGTGGGGCCCGGCACGGCCATCGACCCCGTCCGGGAGCCCGGCGAGGCGGTATCGCCGGTCGACGGCGTCGTGGTTTCCCTGCACCCGCACGCGTTCGTGGTGGTGGATGGAGAGGGACACGGTGTACTGACGCACCTGGGCATCGACACCGTCCAGCTCAACGGCGAGGGGTTCGAGCTCCTCATCAACAAGGGGGACACCGTCACACGCGGACAGGCCGTCGTGCGGTGGAATCCGGTCGACGTCGAAGCGGCCGGGAAGTCTCCCATCTGTCCCGTCGTGGCCCTGGAGGCCACGGTCGACTCCCTCTCTGACGTCCTGGAGTCGGGCGAGGTGAAAGCGGGCGGCGCTCTTTTCGGCTGGCGGTGACCCTGCCTTTCCATGACGAACCAGTCCGACGTACACCGCGGGGGTTCCACCGCCGCACAACCGAAAGGCGGGTGAAATGGAGACAACGCTGCGAGGCGTCGGCGTGAGCCACGGGGTGGCCATCGGCGAGGTCCGGCACATGGGGACCGCGGTCCTGGAACCGCCGGTCAGGCAGATTCTCCCGGAGGAGACGGAACGGGAGAAGGGGCGTGCCCGCCAGGCCGTGGAGGCCGTCGCGGCCGACCTGGTCGCGCGCGGCAATCTCGCCGGCGGCGAGGCCCAGGGGGTGCTGGAAGCGCAGGCCATGATGGCGCAGGACCCCGAGCTGATGGCCGATGTCGAACGGCGCATCACCGAGGGGAGCACGGCCGAGCGCGGTCTCTACGACGCTTTCGCCGCCTACCGCGCGCTGCTGGCCAACGCCGGGGAGTACCTCGCGGGGCGGGTCGCCGACCTCGACGACGTACGCAACCGGATCGTGGCACGGCTGCTCGGGGTGCCGATGCCGGGGGTACCGGACAGCGACCATCCGTACGTGCTCATCGCCCGCGATCTGGCTCCGGCCGACACCGCGCTGCTCGATCCGGCGCTGGTGCTCGGTTTCGTCACCGAGGAGGGCGGGCCGACCAGCCACAGCGCGATCCTGGCGCGGGCGCTCGGGGTACCGGCCGTCGTCGCGCTGCCCGGGGCGGGTGAGCTGGCCGAGGGTGTGACGGTGGCGGTGGACGGCGGCACCGGCGAGGTCTTCGTCGAACCCAGCGCCGAGAAGCGGGCCGCTCTGGAGGGTGCGGCCGCGGCGCGCGAGGCGGCGCTGGCCGCCTCCAGCGGTCCGGGCGCCACGTCCGACGGGCACAAGGTGCCGCTGCTGGCCAACATCGGCGGCCCGGGCGACGTACCGGCGGCGCTGCAGGCCGGCGCGGAGGGCATCGGGCTCTTCCGTACGGAGTTCCTCTTCCTGGACGACAGCGAGCAGGCGCCCTCCGAGGAGAAGCAGATCGCGGCGTACCGCGCCGTGCTGGAGGCGTTTCCCGAGGGCAGGGTCGTCGTCCGGGTGCTCGACGCCGGAGCGGACAAGCCGCTGGACTTCCTCACCCCCGCCGACGAGCCGAACCCGGCGCTCGGAGTACGGGGGCTGCGCAGCCTGCTGGACCATCCCGATGTCCTGCGCACCCAGCTGACCGCGCTGTCCAAGGCCGCCGAGGGGCAGTCGGCTCAGCTGGAGGTCATGGCGCCGATGGTCGCCGACCGCACCGACGCGAAGCACTTCGCCGACGCCTGCCGCGAGGCGGGGCTGCGGGCGAAGGTCGGGGCCATGGTGGAGATCCCGTCCGCCGCGCTCCGGGCCCGCTCGGTGCTCCAGGAAGTGGAGTTCCTCTCGCTCGGCACCAATGATCTGGCGCAGTACACCTTCGCCGCCGACCGGCAGGTGGGCGCGGTGTCCCGGTTGCAGGACCCGTGGCAGCCGGCGCTCCTGGACCTGGTGGCGCTGTCGGCGGACGGGGCGCGCGCCGAGGGCAGGAGCTGTGGAGTCTGCGGTGAGGCCGCGGCCGATCCGTTGCTCGCCTGTGTGCTGACGGGGCTCGGGGTCACCTCGCTTTCGATGGGCGCCGCGTCTCTCCCCTACGTACGGGCGACGCTCTCGCAGTACACGCTGGCGCAGTGCGAGCGTGCCGCCGCCGCGGCGCGGGCGGCGGACTCCGCGGAGGACGCGCGGAGCGCGGCCCGGGCGGTGCTGGAGGGCGCGTAGGGCTTCGGAGGCAGACGCGTAGGGGCTTCCCGCCGCGGTGGCGGGGAGCCCCTACGCGTGTGGGGCGCGGGTCAGTGGTGGGGCCGGGGTTCCTCCGCTCGGATGTCGAATCCCGCGCGGTAGTCCACGCCCGGTTCGGGGCCGACCGGTTCGCCGGTACCCGCGTCGGTGCAATAGGCGGAGAACACCTCGCCGGCGGTCAGCGGGAGGAGGCTGCCCCGGTCGAGCCGCCAGCCGTGGACGCGGTCCGGGGCATCGGGGGTCGTGGTGCGCAGGACGACTCCTCCGGGGGCCTCCAGCGCGACCCCCACCGCGAGCACGGTCGCCAGCTCCGTCCCTTCGGCCGGTGAGAGAACGGGCGGGCGTCCACCGTCCTGGCGGGTGTGCAGGACGGCGAGGAGCCGGTCGTCGGTGGAGCGGATGGAGCAGACGATGTGGTGGGTGCCCGCACCTGCGGCTTCCAGCAGCCGCAGCAGCAGGTGCGAGGCGCGGTCGAAGGCGGCCCCGCCGATGTCCTGGCCGCAGTCGGCGCACGCGCCGAGGTCGGCCAGGAGCACGGTGGCGTACTCCCAGGTCGCGCGGCGCACGACGCGGGAGACGAGGAGAGGGAGGAGCCGGTCGAGCGGCTGGCCGGTGTAGGGGACGGTGGCGCCCGAGGCCGCGATCTCGGCGGTGAAGCGGGTGCGGGCGTCGGCGCTGTCGGGGTCGAGCCGGTGTTCCGCGCAGAACTCGCCGAACTCGGCCGGGTCGAAGAGCGCGAGGCTGGTGTGGAGTCCCTCGGCCTCGAACCCACGCAGCAGTCCTTCTACTTCGCGGAGGTAGGCGGCGTGGTCGTCGAACGGGAAGGTCCGGTAGGTGCGCATCGCGGCGAAGTCCTGCGGGTCGACCAGGACGCCGACCGTGCCCGGTACTTCGCGGCGCAGGGCGCGGCGGCCGGCCCGGGGCCGCCGGTCGGGCGGGGCCCCGGTGCGCCGGGTGCGTCGGGTGGTGCCGGTCGCGCGGTCGTCACGGTCGGTGCGTCCGGTGCGGTTCATGAGCGGTGCTCCCCCTGGGTACGGTCGAACTGTGCTCACTCAGCGTAACCAGGGGGTCTGACAACGGGTCGTATCAGTGACGGGTGCGGGCCAGTTCGGCGTAGAAGGCCAGAAGGCCGACGTCGTCGACGGAGCCGGCGTTGACCGCCCTGTCCAGGGGTGTTCCCTGGAGGAGGCGCTTGACCGGGACCTCGATGCGCTTGCCGGTGAGGGTGTGCGGGATGCCGGGCACCTCGATGACCTCGTCGGGCACGTGGCGCGGGGAGAGGTTCTCGCGGAGGGTGCGGGCGATCGCGGTGCGCAGGCCGTCGTCGAGGACGGCGCCGTCGGCGAGGTGGACGAAGAGCGGCATCCAGTAGCCGCCGTCGGGCTGTTCGATGCCCACGACGAGGGATTCGCGGATCTGCGGCAGCCGCTCGACGGCCTCGTAGATGTCCGCGGAGCCCATGCGTACGCCCTGGCGGTTGAGGGTGGAGTCGGAGCGGCCGTGGATGATCACGGAGCCGCGCCCGGTGAGGGTGATCCAGTCGCCGTGGCGCCAGACGCCCGGATAGGTGTCGAAGTAACTGTCGTGGTAGCGGCTGCCGTCCGGGTCGTTCCAGAAGCGCAGGGGCATGGAGGGCATGGGCGCGGTGACGACGAGTTCTCCGACCTCCCCCAGGTGCGGTTTGCCCTCGGGGTCCCAGGACTGGAGGTCGGTGCCGAGGCAGGGGGCCTGGAGTTCGCCGATGTGGACGGGGAGGGTGGCGACCGCGCCGGCGAAGCAGCTGCAGACGTCGGTGCCGCCGCTGACGGAGGCGATCCACAGGTCGTCGGTGATCTCGTCGTGCAGCCATCGGAAGCCGTCCGGGGGCAGCGGCGAGCCGGTGGTGGCCACGCACTGGACGCGGCTGAGGTCCAGGTCGCGCCCGGGGTGGGCGCCTGCCTTGCGGCAGGCCATGACGTAGGCGGCCGAGGTGCCGAAGAAGGTGGCGCCGGTCTGTTCGGCGACGCGCCACTGGGCGCTGATGTCGGGGTGCCCGGGGCTGCCGTCGTACAGCACGACGGTGGTGCCGGTGAGGAGGCCGGAGACGAGGAAGTTCCACATCATCCAGCCGGTGGAGGTGTACCAGAAGAAGCGGTCCTCGGGGCCGAGGTCGCAGTGGAGTCCGAGCTGCTTGTAGTGCTCCAGCAGGATGCCGCCCTGGGACTGCACGATGGCTTTGGGCAGCCCGGTGGTGCCGGAGGAGTAGAGGACCCAGAGCGGGTGGGCGAAGGGGACCTGTTCGAAGCGGGGTTCAGTGTCGCCGCCGGTGAGGTCGGCCCACGCGAGGGTGCCTTCCGGGGCGGGGGTGCCGAGCAGTGGTACGTGGACGACGGCGCGCAGGGTGGGGAGTTCTCGGCGGAGTTCGGCGACGGTGGCGGTCCGGTCGTGTTCCTTGCCGCCGTAGCGGTAGCCGTCGACGGTGAACAGGACGACGGGTTCGACCTGCTGGAAGCGGTCGAGGACGCTGCGGGCGCCGAAGTCGGGGGCGCAGGAGGTCCAGACCCCGCCGACGGCGGCGGTGGCGAGGAAGGCGACGACGGCCTGCGGGATGTTCGGGAGGTAGCCGCTGACCCGGTCGCCGGGGGTGACGCCGAGGTCGCGCAGTTCCGCGGCGAGGGAGCCGACCTGGCGCCGGAGTTCGGACCAGCTCATCACCGCCTGGGCTTGTGTCTCGTCGACGTGGAAGAGCGCGGGCGCGTCGGCGCGCAGCGGGTCCTCGGCGGTGCGCAGGGCGTGTTCGGCGTAGTTGAGGGTGGCGCCGGGAAACCATTCGGCGCCGGGCATCGTGCGCTTCGCGAGGACGGTCTCGTACGGGGTGGAGAACCGGATGTCGAACCATTCGGCGACGGCCCGCCAGAAGGGGCCGAGTTCCTCGACGGACCAGCGGTGCAGTGCGGGGTATCCCCCTTCGGCGGGGGCCCCGTGGTGTTCGGCCGCCCAGCTCTGGAAGCGTGTGACGGCCGCGGCGGCGACGCGCTCGGGGCCGGGCTGCCACAGGGGGGTCTCGTCGGCTGCTGAGGTCATCGGGCGGCTCCTGGCTGACGGGTGCGCGGGGTGGGCGTCCGGCGCTCACGGGCAGGGGTGGTGTGCGTGAGCGCCCGCCCTTGAGGGCGATCCTTGAGGACGATGCCATGTGATCGTCCCCGGCACCAGGGTCGGTCGGGCGGGTTCGGGGCGTGGCGGTCGCCGGGCGGGCGCGGCGCCCGGACCGGGGTGTGCGTGTACGTCCGCCGGGCCCGGGGTGAACGGAAGTTGAACGAAACGCTCGCCCGGTTCGACTGATGGCAAGGTGTGCGCCATGGACGGTCATGACCTGGTGCGCTCGGTGAAGTTGATGGGTTCGGTCGGTGGCGTGCGGACGGCCTGGAGGGCGTGGCGCGGGGATTCCTGGGCACCGCGGCAGCGGGGTCCGGAGCTGGCCAGGGTGCCCGGACCGCTGCTGGGGGCGGACCCGGGGCCGGGGGGCGGTGTGGTGCGGTTCGCCCGTTCGGAGCTGAGCATCCGGGTGGCGGCGGGCGGAGCGGTGTTCTGGGCGTGGGACGGAGCCGGGAGGCTGCCGTCGTACGGTCTGCCCGGCACGGAGCCGGCGCCCGATCCGCGGGCCCGGCTGGAGCCGGGCACGGACGGTGGCTGGCAGGTGGTGTCGGAGCGCCTGACGGTGTCGGTGTCGCGCGACGGGGCGGTGGAGCTGCGGACGCCGGGTGGGGTCCGCCTGCGGCGGGAGTTGCCGCCGCGCTGGTGGGAGGCGACGGACGGGGGGGCCGTGCGGTGGGTGCAGCGGGCGGAACTCCCGGCGGATGCGCGGTTCTTCGGGCTGGGCGGGCCGTCGTCGGGGCCCCGGCTGCGGACCGGTACGTACCCGCTGGGCGCGGCGGACACGAGAGGTGCGGGGCGGTCCGGCCGGGCGGACGGGGCGGCCGGGAAGCCGTCGGCACCGGTGATGCCGGTGCAGTTCGTGGTCGCGGACGCGGGAACGCACCTGGTGTTCTACGACAGCTGCGGGACGGGCCGGATGACCATCCGTGAGGGTGAGGAGGGTGCGGGCTCGGGGCACGACCGGCCGGGCGGGAGCGAGGTCCGGGTGGACGGGGGGCCGTTGCGGTGCTGGGCGGTGGCGGGTACACCCGCCCGGGTGCTGCGGGGCTGGACGGCGCTCACGGGTGCCCCGGCGCTGCCGCCGCCGTGGGCGCTGGGGCCGCAGCTCGCCGTGGAGGAGGGGGCCGGCGGGCAGGAGGTACGGCGGATCGCGGCCGGACACCGCGACCGCGGGTTGCCGCTGAGCGCTCTCCACCTGCTGGGTGGTGAGGCGGACGGCGCTCCGGGGGCTCGGGCTCCCGGTCTCGCGGAGCTGGCGGCGGGGTTGCGGGCCGACGGGGTGCGTCTGATCGCGTCCGGGCCGGTGCGGCGGGACCCGGTGGACGGAGTCGCCGCGCCGGACGCACGGGCGGGCGTGAGTGTCAGGGGCGACGGTCCGCCGTCCCTGGTCTGGCGTGATCCGGCGGAGCCGCCCGCGGTCCCGCGCTCCCGGGAGCGGCCCTTCCGGCTCTCCTCGCCCGTCCGGCTGCCGGAGGCTCACGCCACCCGGCCGGGGCGGGGGCGGGCTGACTGCGCCCGATCCGGACGGAGCGGAGTCTCGGAAGATCGGTCCGGCGCCGCAGATCGGCGGTGGCCAGGGCGATCCGTACGCCGGTCCAGTCCTCGCCGGTCCGCTGGGCGACCGAGGCGCGCAGCACCAGACGGCCGCTGCCGTCGCCCTGGCGGTACGCCAGACGGTAAGCCGGCACCCAGACGACGCCGGGCACGCCGTACTCCAGCTCCAACTCCACCTCACCCGCGCCGTCGACGGTCAACACCGCGCCGACCGAGGTCTCCACGTGCGCGGCCGGGGCGTCGGTGGAGGCGCGGGCGAGCCGGTGGGAGGCGACCTCCCATTCGTGTTCGGCCGTGCGCAGGGCCTCCTCCAGCCCGGCGAGGCGGTGGTGCAGCCCCGTCAGGCGCTCGTCGACGAACCCGGCCAGTTCCAGCCACGCGTCGACCGGGGTACGGCGGTGCGGGTCGTCGCGCTTGCGCGGGGGCGGTACCGGGCGGAGCGCCCCGACCTCCTCGATCCGGCTCAGCACCCGGTCCCGGCGCCCCCGCGCCACCGCGTACACGTCCTTCAGCCGCTCGACCTCGTCCCGCAGACCGTGGGGGGCCTCCACGCCGGACGGTTCGGCGCATGAGGGATCATCAAGCGGTGACACTTCACCGAGGAGCGCTACATGTGTATGGGAAGTTAGGTACTGGGTCTGACGGCGCCTGAAG
>NZ_JBSFVR010000346.1:0-7931 GCF_053592415.1 Streptomyces sp. NPDC002690
GGTACGGGACCACGGGCGGGCGGAGCGCATGTCGTGCGGAGGGAACGTCAGGAGCGGTACGCCTCCACTTCGGATGCCTGGACGGCGGGCCAGGCCGTGTTGGCGGTACCGGTGACCCGCAGGTAGCGGGGCGCGGAGCCGGCCGGCAGGGTCACGGTCGCCGTGTTGCCGGAGGCCGGGTCGAAGCGGTAGTCCTTCGACGCCGCCAGCGTGGTGAAGGCGGAGCCGTCGGCGCTGCCCAGGAGCGTCAGGGTCTGGGTGCGCGCTTCCCAGGACGACGGCAGCTTGAGCACCACCCGGCCCACCCCGGTCGCCGCCCCCAGGTCCACGGTCAGCGACTGGGGGAAGGACCGGTTGACGCTCTCCCAGTACGAGTTGGCGTCACCGTCGACGGCCTTTGCCGGGTTGTATACGTCCGCGTACCCGGTCGCGGTGACCGGCCTGCCCAGGGCGAGGTTCCGGCCGGGGTCGGGGGTCGGGCCGGTGGGGGTGGGCGTCGGAGTGGGTGTCGGGGTCGGAGTGGGCGTCGGGGTCGGTGTCGGGGTGGGCGTCGGGGTGGGCGTCGGTGAGGTGCCGCGGTCGTAGTTCGCGGTGGGCCACGGGCCGCAGTAGGTCGCCGGGAGCTTGGCGTTCCAGCCGGAGTTGCCGGCGCCCTGGGTCAGCGCCAGCGAGGAGCCGAGGCAGCTGTAGACGGCATCGGTGAACCCGATGTTGGCGGCGCGCACGTTGGTCAGCGACAGCTGCGCCGGGTCGTTGAACTGGAGGGCGAAGGTCCCGGTGCCGTCGATGTTCACGTTGGTGAAGTTGACGTTCTTCGTCGTCCCGGAGACGAAGTGGATGGCGGCGTAGGAACTGTCCAGGATGTCCGTGTCGGTGACGTTGATCGTCGCCTTGTCGATCGGGCTGTTGCGGGCGTCGAACCACACCGCGCCGATCGGGAACGGCCAGCCGTAGTCGGTGTTGCCCGCTCGGATGGTGGTGTTGCGGGCCAGGGTGAAGGTGCCCTGGACATCGGTGCCCTGGCCGGGGGAGACACCGGGGAAGCGGTTGCCCACGTGCAGGGCGCCGCCGTTGGTGAGGCTCTCGGCGAGGACGTTGTCGGTGACCGAGATGTCCTTGCCGCCGTAGATCGCAATGTGGTTGGCGAGGATCGGTGCCACCACGGTGTTCCCGGTGAAGGCGTTGGCGGTGTCGGCCTTGGTGTCGGACCACATCGCGAGGCCGTCGTCACCGAGGTTGCGCAGGAAGGTGTTCTCCACCGACGAGTGGGTGACGCCCCAGTGGAAGTTCACCCCGTCCGCGGTCTGGTCCAGGATGCGGCTGTTGCGGATGTGGAAGTTGTCCATCGGCCCGTCCATCCACGCGCCGACCTTGGTGTGCTGGAGCCACACGTCGTCCACGACGGAGTCGCTCATCGCGCCGCCGATCGCGTTGACCTGGTCCTCGTCGACCCGCTCGGTGATGTCACCGATGATCGCGAAGTCCTTGAGCGTGACGTTCCGGCTCGGCCCGCCGGCCTCGTACGGGCGGACCCCGCCGCCGTACCCGCCGCCGGAGGCGTACTTGCCGTAGATCCCAGCCGCCCGGCTCCGGTCGGTGGGGTGACGGCCGCCCAGCACGCTGTACCAGGGGCCGGCGCCGCGCAGCGTGACCTGGTCGACCACCACGTGGTCGGTCAGCTTGAAGGTGCCCTGCGGAATCCACACCTCCTTGCCCTGCGCCTTGCCGGCGTCGACCGCCTGCTGGAAGGCGGAGGTGGAGTCCGCGCCACCGCTCGCGTCGGCACCGTAATCGGTGACCGAGAGCGACCCGGACGGCCGGGTCACCGGAGCCGCTACCTGCTCGAAGTCGGCCAGGTCCACCACGGCCCACGGGGTGGCGGAGGTCGAGGGCAGCGTGATCCGCACCTTCGAACCTGCGGCCAGGGTCTTCCCGAAGAGGGTCCTGGTCTCGTCGTAGAAGTGGTGCGGCTGGCTGCCCGGGGTGTTGGTGAACGGGTACGAGCCGTAGAACCAGCCGTACCTGGACGTGAAGTCGAGGTCCTTGAGCTTGGCCCCGTCCAGACTGAGCGCCACCGGCGCGGTGATGCCCGTACCCGCCGCGTTGTCCGGCACGGAGTAGCGCACCGTCATGGCGTTGGCCGGCTTGGTCAGGGTGAACTCGACGTACTCGCCCGGTGCGTCGAGCCGGACGGCGCGCCGACCGGAAGCCTCCGAGGGAAGGGTGGTGTACGTACGGTCGGGGCCGATCGGCGATCCGCTGGTCGCGGCGTTCTCCGCCTCCAGCTCGGTGAACGGCACCTGTGCCCCGCGCCCCGCCACCGCGAACGGCGAGAGTACGGGCGCCTCGGCCGCCGCCGCGGACCCGGCGCCGCTTCCGGTGAGGGCGGCGACCGTACCCAGGGCCACGGTGCAGGCGAGCGAGGCCAGCAGAGCGGTCACGGACCGTCCACCGGGTGCGGCTCTTGTCACGCTCATGGTTCACAACCTCCTGTGTGTGGGGGGACATCTGGACGGCGGTGTGGCGGCTGGATCAGGCCAGCAGCCACACCGCCGTGTCCTGGGGGAGACGGCCCCGGTCGTCCAGGGGGCCGCCGGCGAGCAGGACATCCGTGTGGGCGGGGAGTTCCGCCGGCTCCGCCGCCAGATTGACCACGCAGATCAGCCCCGGGCCGCGCCGGAAGGCGAGGACGCCCTCGGCCGAGGGAAGCCAGCTCAGCGGCTCGCCCCGGAACGCCTCGGTGGCGCGCCGCAGCCGCAGCGCCTCCCGGTAGAGCGACAGCATCGAGCCGGAATCACCGCCCTGACGGTCCACGGCGTACGCCTCCCAGCCCTCGGGCTGCGGCAGCCACGGTTCACCGCGCGAGCCGAAACCGCTGTACGGGGCGTCCGCGGTCCACGGCAGCGGAACCCGGCAGCCGTCCCGGCCCGGGTCACTCCCGCCGGAACGGAAGTGCATCGGGTCCTGGATGCGGTCCAGCGGGACGTCCGCCTCGGGCAGGCCCAGCTCCTCACCCTGGTACAGGTAGGCGGCCCCGGGCAGTGCGAGCGTCAGCAGAGCCGCGGCACGCGCCCGCCGCTCGCCGAGCGCCAGGTCGGTCGGCGTGCCGAACGCCTTCGTGGCGAAGTCGAACCCGGTGTCCTCCCGGCCGTACCGGGTGACCGTCCGGGTCACGTCGTGGTTGCACAGCACCCAGGTGGCCGGAGCGCCGACGGGCGCGTGCTCGGCCAGGGTGTCGTCGATCGTCCGCCGCAGCCGGTCCGCCTGCCACGGGCACGCCAGGAAATTGAAGTTGAAGGCGGTGTGCAGCTCGTCCGGGCGCAGATAGCGGGCGAAGCGCTCCGAGTCCGGCAGCCAGACCTCGCCCACGAAGACGCCCTGGTACTCGTCGGCGATGGCCCGCCACGAGCGGTAGATGTCGTGCAACTCGTCCTGGTCGATGTACGGATGGGGGTCCACCCCCTCCACGAAGTCGGCGAGCGCCGGGTCCTTGGCGAGGAGCGCCGCCGAGTCGATCCGTACGCCGGCCACCCCGCGCTCGAACCAGAAGCGCAGGATCTCCTCGTGCTCCCGACGCACCGCAGGGTGGGCCCAGTTGAGGTCGGGCTGTTCCGGCGTGAAGAGGTGGAGGTACCACTCGCCGTCCGCCACCCGGGTCCAGGTGCGCCCGGAGAACTGCGAGGGCCAGTCGTTGGGCGGCAGTTCGCCGTCCACACCCCGGCCGGGCCGGAAGTGGAACAACTCCCGCTCGGGACTGCCCGGTCCGGCCTCCAGGGCCGCCCGGAACCACGCGTGCTGGTCGGACACGTGGTTCGGCACGATGTCCACGATCACTCGGATGCCCGACTGGCGGGCCTCCGCGATCAGCTTCTCCGCCTCGGCCAGCGTCCCGAACGCCGGGTCGATGGTGCGGTAGTCGGCGACGTCGTATCCGCCGTCGACGAGCGGGGAGACGTACCACGGCGTGAACCAGATCGCGTCCACGCCCAGTTCGGCGAGGTACGGCAGTCTCGACCGGACGCCCGCGAGGTCCCCGGTACCGTCCCCGTCACCGTCGGCGAAGCTGCGTGGGTACACCTGGTAGATGACGGCGCTGCGCCACCAGTCGTCGGTGCGCACCGGAAGAGGGGCTGCCACGTGAGGGTCCTTTCGGGCAGGGTCCGCCGCCGGCCGGACAGCGGGGCGTGATGTCACGGCCGGCGGCGGAGGCTTCATGGAGAGAGGCGTCGTGCGAGAGGCACCGGGGGAGCGCGCACGGGCGCGTCCGGCGTGCATGCGGGCAGGCGAACGTGCGGGCCTGCGGGCAGGCGGCACCGGCTGCCCCGGACCGACCGGGGCAGCCGGGTGGGGTCAGCCCTTCAGGCCGCCCGCGGTGAGGCCGCTCATGATGTTCCGCTGGAACACCAGGAAGATGAGCAGCGTCGGCAGGGACGCGATGGTGAGGGCGGCGATCAGCACGTTCTCCGGCACACCGTTGGAGAGCGAGTAGATGCCGACGTTCAGGGTCTGCATGGCCGGGTCGGGCAGGGTGAGCATCGGCCAGAGGAAGTCCTTCCAGACCCCGACCACCGCGAAGATGGAGACCACCCCGAGGATCGGCCGGGAGATGGGCAGGACGATCGAGCGCAGGGTGCGCATCGGGGAGGCCCCGTCCATCGACGCGGCGTCCAGCAACTCCTTCGGGATGGAGTCGAAGAACCTCTTCAGCAGGAAGATGTTGAAGGCGTTGGTCACCGACGGGAGCCAGATCGCCCACGGCGAGTTGAGCAGATTGCGCTCCACCAACGGGACGTCCAGCACCGTGAGGTACTGCGGGACGACCAGCACCGTCGCCGGGATCATGAGGGTGGCCAGCATCATCCCGAGGATCGCCTTGCCGAAGACGGGCCGCAGCCGGGAGAGGGAGTAGGCCGCGGCGACGTCCAGGACGAGCTGGAAGGCCAGCGCCCCGAACGCGTAGTACAGGGTGTTGAAGAGGAGGCGGGAGAGGTCCATCACCTCCCAGGCGCGCGAGTAGTTGCCGGGGGTCAGCGCCGACGGGAAGAGCGTCGGCGGCGACTGCACCGCCTCCTGGGTGGACTTGAGTCCCCCGGACACCATCCAGTAGAGCGGTCCGAGGAAGACCAGCGTGAACAGGACGAGGACGAGACCGAAGACCACCCAGTAGACGGCCTTGGCCCGGGGCCTGGCCAGTTGGGCCGGCGAGATGAGCGTGCGTGTGGACATCTGTCGATTCCCCCGGGTCCTACTCGTCCTCGGCGCGGCTGAGCCTCACGTACACGGCCGACACTCCGGCGAGCAGTACGAGGAGGACCAGGCCGAGCGCCGCCGCGGCGCCGTAGTTGTTGAAGTTGAAGGCGTATTGGTAGATGAGGTAGACGACGGTGGTCGTCGAACCCTCGGGGCCCGCGCCGCCGGTGAGCAGGAAGGGCTCCACGAACACCTGCATGGTCGCGATGACCTGCATGAGCAGCAGCAGCGAGAGGATGAGCCGGGTCTGCGGGACGGTGACGTGCCAGACCTTGCGCAGCAGTCCGGCGCCGTCCAGTTCGGCCGCCTCGTACAGCTCGCCGGGGATGCCCTGGAGCGCGGCGAGATAGATGAGCGTCGCGCCGCCCATGTTCATCCAGGTCGAGGCGACCACGACGGAGAGCATCGAGGTGCTGGGGTCCTGGAGCCACTGCTGGGCGGGTATCCCGAAGAAGCCGAGGAGCTGGTTGAGCAGGCCGTACCCGGGGTCGTAGAGGTACTTGAAGAGCAGTACCGAGGCGACCGGCGGGAGCATGACGGGGAGGTACACCAGGAGCCGCAGATAGCCCTGCGCGTGCCGGAACTCGTTGAGCACCACCGCGACGACGAACGGGACGGCGAAGCCCAGGACCAGCGCGAGCAGGGTGAAGAGCAGGGTGTTGCGCCAGGCCTGCCAGAACGCCGGGTCGTTGACGACGGTGTTCAGATTGTCCAGGCCCGCCCAGGTGGTCTGACCGTCCTCGGTCTTCTGGAAGGCGAGGAGGAACTCCCGCACCATCGGGTACCAGGAGAAGAGGGCGAAGCAGATCACGGCGCCGATCAGGAAGCCGTGGGCGGTGAGATTGCGGCGCAGGGCCCGGGCGAAGGCGCCGCCCGCCGCCTGGGGGCCTTCGCCGTGGTGCGGGGACGGACGGGGCGTCTTCGCCGCCGACGTGGGGATGGTGGGGGCCGACATCGTCGCCTCCTCCTCGGTGCTGTGGTGCCGGAACGCGGTCCGGGTGCGGACGGGGTGCGGGGGGCCGGCCGGGGCAGGCCCCCCAACCCGGTTACTGGGTGGCCAGGACCTGGTTGACCTGCTTCTCCGCGTCGGAGAGCAGCTTGTCGACGTTCGCGTTCTTGTTGGTGAGGAGGCCGGACATCACGTTGTCCAGGACCTTGTAGACCTCCTGGGCCTTCGGCGGCTCGGCCTTGCCGGCCACCGGGTTGTCCACGAAGGTCTTGAAGTTGGCGACCGGCATGGTGGCGAACTGGGTACGCGCGGCGTCGTCCTCGGTCTTCGAACCGTTCAGCCAGAAGTTGGGCTGGGGAACGCCGACGGGCAGCTTGTCGGCCTTGGTGCGCTCCCAGTTGAACTGGCCCTTGCCGACGGTCAGGTTCTTGAAGTTCAGCCAGGCGATGGCAGCCTTGATCTTGTCGGCCGAAATCCCCTTCTTGATCATGTAGTTGTTGCCGCCGGCCAGGGTGTTCTTCTCACCGGGGATCGGCCCCATCCCGAAGTTCTCGTAAGAGGCGCCGAGTTGCTGCACCATGTACGCGATGTCGTCGGGCGCGGCGAGGAACATGCCGAGCTTGTCGGTGGCGATCTGCTTCTGCAGGTCGCCCCACTTCAGCAGCTGCGTCTTGCCCATGCTGTCGTCCTGCCACCGCATGGCCTTGATGTTCTCGGCGACCTGCTTGCCCAGGTCGTTGTTGAACGCCGCCTTGGTGCCGCTCGCGTCGACGACCTCGCCGCCGACGCTGTACATCTGCGCGGTGAAGTGCCAGCCGCCCGTGTTGCCCGCGCTGTACTCGCCGAAGCCCGAGATGCCCTTGCCCAGACCCGCGATCTTCTTCGCGGCGGTACGCACCTCCTCCCAGGTGCGCGGCGGGGCGTCGGGGTCGAGGCCGGCCTGCTGGAAGAGCTTGCGGTTGACGAGCAGGCCCATGGTGTAGTTGCTGGTGGGCAGTCCGTACAGCTTGCCGTCCTGCTTCAGCGAGTTGAGGACGTTCGGGTCGATGTCCGCCAGTGCGGGCACGCTCTTGTCGTTGACGTACGCGGTGATGTCCTCGGCGCCGTCGTTGTCGAGGACCTGCGGCAGGTCGGTGAAGTACGTGTAGAACACGTCCGGCTGGGACTTCGCCTTCAGCATGGCGGTGAAGCGCGGCGGCTCCAGACACTGGCCGGCGGTGGACCGCCCCTCGATGGTGACGTTCGGATACGTCTTGTTGAACTCGGCGACGTCCTCCTTCCACTCCTTCAGCTCGGCCGCCTTCGCCGTGGGCGGCATGCAGTCGATGGTGATCGTCACCTTGGTCTTCGGGTCCAGCGGCGCGGTGGGGTCGGCCGACGTGCTGCTGCCGCCGTCCTTGTCACCGCTGTCGTTGTCGCTGCTGCTGCTCGTACCGCAGGCCGCGAGCGCGGTGAGCGCAAGTGCGGAGACAAGAGCGACCGCGCCTGCGCGGCTTCGACGACGGAACGCGGCTCTACTCATGGGTGGTCCCCCTCGGGCATGTGCGTGGACGACGCCCCACCGCCGATGCGTTGTGGGGCGCCGCACACTCAACCACCGGGAACAGAAGGACGCAATATCTAACGCCGATTCCGTAATTGTTTGACAGATGAATGAATGCCGGTGGGCGGAGTGAGAGGTCACTCGACCTGCGCTCGCGGTGCGGTACGAACGGGGCGACGAAGACGTAGT
>NZ_JBSFVR010000347.1:0-7905 GCF_053592415.1 Streptomyces sp. NPDC002690
GAAGCGGACGAGACGGTCATGCCGAGGGCGGCGCCACCGGCGGCGAGGACGACGGCGGCTCTACGGGCAAGGGTGTTCACGATGGATTCCCTTCGCCCTGTACGTCTCACCGCTGACCGACCGGATCGGCCTCGCGCCCACCCTGCACGTCACCACCACGGAACCGTTCCATCTCGCCACCCAGCTCGCCAGCCTCGACCACGCCTCGCACGGGCGAGGCGCCTGGATCGTCGGCGCGGCGAACGGCCCGGACGAGGCCGCCACCGTCGGCGAGCCGGTACGGTCCGCCGCCGCGCTGGTCCGCGAGACCGCCGACGTCATCGACACCGCCCGGTCCCTGTGGGACTCCTGGGAGGACGACGCGGTCATCAAGGACCTCGCGACCGGCCGCTTCCTGGACGCCGACCGGGTCCACCCCGTCGACTTCGAGGGCCCCGCCTTCTCGGTCAAGGGCCCGCTGATCACCCCCCGCCCGCCACAGGGCCAACTCGTCGTACTGGTCCCGGACGCGCTGGACGCGGACGACCGCGCCGACGTGGTGCTGGTCTCCCGGCCCGATCTCGCCCGGATCGCGGAACGCGCGGCCGCCGCGAAGGAGGCCGGAGCACCACTGGTCTTCGCCGAGGTGGAAGTGGTACTCGACACGGACATCCCGGCGGCCGACCGGCTGGCAACCCTGAACGAGGCCGTCGCCTGGCCGGAGACCGGCCGGCTGCGGCACGTCGGCCCGCCCGAGGCACTGGCCGTCCTGCTGCGCGAACTGTCGGGGCTGGTCGACGGTGTCAGGCTGCACCCGGCCGTACTGGCCGTCGATCTGCCGGTCCTGACCGAGCGGGTGCTTCCGGCGCTGGCCGGGGAGCGGCCCGTACCGCGCGCCGGTGACACCCTGCGCGACACGCTCGGCCTCCCCCGCCCCGCCAACCGGTTCGCCGCTCCTGCGGCCACGAACGCCTGAGGTGACCGCCATGACCGCACAGAAACCCCAACCGCAGCTCCACCTCGGCGTGTTCTACACGGGAGTCGGACCACAGCTCATCTGGAGCGACCCGGGCGCCCCCTCGCACACCGCGATCGAGACGTTCGTCGAGATCGCGCAGATCCTCGAACGCGGCCTGTTCGACGCCTTCTTCCTGGGGGAGGGGCTGCGCGTACGGGAGAACCGGGGCCGGGTCTTCGACCTGGACGTGGCCGGCCGGCCCGACGCGATCACCCAGCTGTCCGCGCTCGCCGCGGTCACGACCCGCATCGGACTGGTGGCCACCCAGAACACCACGTACAACTACCCGGCCGACCTGGCCCGCCGCCTGGCCAGTCTCGACCTGCTCTCCGAGGGCCGCGCCGGGTGGAACATCGTCACCACCGACAACGCCTGGACCGGCGCCAACTTCCGGCACGGCGGCTGGCTGGAGCACGAACGTCGCTACGAACGCGCCGAGCAGTTCGTCGAGACGGCCAAGGCCCTGTGGGCGTCCTGGGCACCGGACACGATCGCGGTGGACGGCGGTGCCGGCCATTGGGCCCGGCCCGGCGCCATCGCTCCGGTCGAACGCGCGGGCGACCTCGTGACGCTGCGCGCCACCGCCACCGTCCCGGGCAGCCGCCAGGGGCGGCCGGTGCTGTTCCAGGCAGGGGACTCTCCCGGGGGCCGTGAACTCGCCGCTCGCCACGCCGACGTGGTTTTCTCCGCCAACACCGAGTTCAACAAGGCCGCCGCCTACGCGGCCGACCTCCGCGACCGGCTGGCCCGGCACGGCCGGGCGCCCGACTCGCTGCGCATCCTGCCCGGCGCGAACGTCGTCCTCGGCGACACCCCGGCCGACGCCGAGGAGAAGGCCCGCTGGGTGCGTGGCGAACAGATCAACGGACCCCGGTCGATCGCCTTCCTGGAGCAGTACTGGGGCACCGACCTGTCCGGCTACGACCCCGACGGCCCGCTGCCGGACATCGAACCGAGCGATCAGGAGCTCGACCCCTCCCGGGGAACCCTCGCCGTCGACCAGCGCAGCGGCAAGCTCGCCACCATCCGGAAGTGGCGCGAACTCTCCGCCGAACGCGGGTTCTCCATACGTGAGTTGGTGACCGAGGTGTCACCCGGACACCCGTCCTTCGTCGGCACCCCCGCGTCGGTCGCCGACGAGTGGGCCCGCTACGTGCGCGAGGGCGTGGCGGACGGGTTCAACCTCCTGCCGCACCTGCTCCCGGCCTCCGTCACCGACATCGTCGACAAACTCGTGCCGGAACTCCAGGAGCGCGGCGTCTACCGCACCGAGTACCGGGGTACCACCCTGCGCGAGCACCTGGACCTGCCGCCGCTCCCCGCGCCCGGCAGCTGACCCGCGTGGTTCCGCCCCGGCCCACGGGGTGCGGGGCGGGACCGTGCGGGCTGTCCGGGAAGTGTCCGGCGGATCACCGTTCTTCCGGTCCTCCGGACACCGCCTCCCCGACCGCACAGACCAGGACGCGTCCGTCGCCGGTCCCGATGAGGAGCCGGCCGGGCCCGGTCACCGTCAGCGCCGTCCCGACGACGCCCACCCCTCCGACGGTGAGCCGTTCGCGCAGGCGGACGCTGCCGTCCTCCACACCCAGCCCGATCATCTCGCCGTCGTTGTAGGCGACGTACACGGTCCCGGCGTCCGCTGCGAGGGCGGTGGCCCGCCGGTCGGTCCGGAAGGCCCAGACCGGCTTGCCCGACGTCGCCATGCGGCGTACGACGAACGAGCCGCCCGGCTGGAGGCCCCGGCCGTCGTGGACGGTACCGGCGTGGATCAGCTCGCCGTCCGACGTCTCCACGCCGGGACCCGCGAAATGTGTCTCGCCCGGTACCCACGAGAACGGGTACAGCCGTTCCGCGCCCGCCGGCTCCGGTGGGCGTCCGCCGCCCCGCGTCGCTTCCGTGCGGGTGGCCGCGAGCCACGCGGTCCTGCCCTCTTTGATCTCCCTCCAGCGCGTCGGTTCCCGGAAGTAGACACGACTGCCGTCGCGGACGACGAATCTGCTCCGCTTCTCGTTGTCGCCGGAGGGTGCGAGGGCCGGCGAACCGTCGGCCCGGCGCACCACGGACACCGGCTCGGCAGGGGCGAACTGATCGAGTTCCGCTCCGTCCGCCAAGGAGAGGCGGACCACGGACTGCTGCTTCTCCTTCCACCAGGGGCGCACGAGGCCCACCCAGGCCGACCGCTCGTCCGGGGAGACCACGATGTCCTGGCCGCCGCTCCCCTCGTCCGTGGTGTCGGGGACGGACCACGCCTGCTGCCCGGAGGGGAGCCAGCACTCCAGCCGGACACCTTCGAGCGTCGCGAGAGTCCTTCCGTCGGCCAGCTGTTCCACCGCCCTGACCGATCGCCGCGAATCCCCTCGCACCCCCAATCGGGAGAGCAGCCGCCGGGCGGCGTCGCGGCCGTCCGGCCGCGGGGCCGCCGACCGCGGTCCCGCCAGATCGCGGCGGGTGAGGGACCGGGCGGGTACGGAGCTCCAGTCGGCCCGACGTACCACCGCGAGGTGGCCCTCGTGCCGGGCTCCTTTGTCGTTCCAGTCGTCGAGCGGTGCCATCAGCACACGCAGTTCGTGCTGGTCCAGCCACTCCAGGCCCAGGACCTGACGGCCGGGTTCGTCCTCGATGAGAGAGACGGACGAGCCCGTCTCCAGGTTCAGCAGGATCAGTTGCCCTTCGAAGAAGTAGCCGCCGTCGTACCTGCCGGTGCCGATCGCGAGGAGGGGAAGCCCGGGGTGGAAGGCCATCGCGTGTACGGGGTGGTGCGCCCGCAGAAGGGCACGGCAGGACAGGGCCTCGGTGTCGTAGACGCCGACCGGCACGGGATCTTGGCCCCCGTGCACACCCGCCACCGCCACCAGGCGGCGGCCTTCGTCCAGGACGGCGAGGGCAGGCTCGCCCACCTCGGCGAAGGCGCGGTCGCCGAGTATGTGTTCGACGTTTAGAGAGAGCATGCCGACGATCTTCATCCCTGCGGGGCGCTCGGGACAACGCACCGCCCTGCCCGGGGTGCTCCGCACGCTTCGGAGGGCGTGCGGTGCGTACGACGGTCCTGCGGCGCGCCGGGGGAGTCACCAGTCTCCGAACCGCGCCATCGGCTCGATCGGTTCGGCCTCCTCGTGCGGGAGGTGGGAGAGCAGGGCGTCCGTGGGTGCCGGTCCGGTCCCGAAGCGGGCGGCGATGCGCGGGGCGACCTCGGCCTCGCGTGCACTTTCTTGGCTCCGGCAACTGCCTCTGTATCGTCAGCATATGAGCGAAACCTCGGCGTGCGGGCACGGCGGAGCCCCTCCGGAGGAGGCCGCGGCGCCCCAGCCCACGCGGCCGGGACTCCTCGGTCGTCCTGCGCGGGGCGGGGTCTGGGGACAGACCTTGTGCGGGCTCGTGCTCGCCGTGCCCGCGGCTCTGCTCTTCGTACGGCTGACGGGGATGGACGACGGCACACAACTCGCCGTACCCATGGTGCTGTTCCCCCACTCGGCCGCCCTGGCGCTGCTGGTGCTGGGGGTGACGACCGCCGTTCGCCCGCTGCGGTCCCGGGCCGTGGCCGCCGTGGCGTCGGCCCTGGTCGTGGCGCAGGCGAGCCTGCTGGCACCGAGGTTCTTCCCCGACTCGGCCGCCCCGGTCCCTCCGTCGGCCGCCCTGTTGCGAGTGGCGACCGTCAACACCGACGAAGGGGCGGTGGACCCGCGGGCGGTGGTGGAGATGGTCCGGGCCGGGCGGGTCGACGTACTCGCCGTGGAGCAGACTCCCGCGCGGGGGCTCGAAGCGCTCGACCGGGCGGGCCTCGGGAACCTGCTGCCGTACCACGCGCTGCATCCGGAGTACGACTCCTCCCTCTACTCCCGCTTCCCGTTGACCGGGGAGGACACCACGGACATCGACACGGTGTGGCCCCAGACCACCGCCCGGATCGCCGTCGGCGGACGCACCGTGCGGCTCGTCGCCGTCCACACCTACTACCCGCTCGGGAGCGCGGGGCGGTGGGCCAGGGACATGGCCGCCCTCGCCTCTCTGGCGCGGGAGGGAGGGCCCGACACGGTGTTCCTCGGCGACTTCAACGCCTCCCTCGACCACGCCCCGATGCGCTCCCTGCTCGACGCCGGTCTCACCGACACCCACGCGGAACTCGGCCGGGGCTGGGCCCCGACCTGGCCCGTCGGCGCCGGGATCGCGCCACCCCTCGTCCAGTTGGACCACGTGCTGCACGGCCCCGGGCTCGTTGGGGTCTCCGCCCGCGAACGCACCCTCGAGGGTACGGACCACCGGGCCGTCGTCGCGGAGCTCGCGGTCCTCCCGGCCGTCGACACGCCACCGAAGGGCTGAGGGACGTGCCGGGCCCGGGTCACCCGACCGTGAGTACCCGCACCTGTGAACCGGAGATCTTGGTCCACCAGTGGCGGTAACGGCTGTAGACCCGGGGGTCCCGGTCCGCCAGCAGGGCGCTCAGGGACCGGGCCTCCTCGGCGAGCCCCTCCCAAGCGGCGGGAGCCAGGTCGTGGAAGGCCGTCACCTCGATGCCGCCGTCGACCGGATGCCACACACCCGCGACGTAGCCGTCCACCAGCACCGACGGCAGCACGTCGCCGTTGACGCGGATCACCTGGCGCCGGTACTCCTCCGGGATCACACGGCTGCGGTCGGCGTAGGCCAGCAGGACGCTGTCCCACATGGCCATCAGCCGGGGCGGGGCCGGGGTCCCGGCTGCAGGCCGGGCGGCTCCCACGACGTCGAACACCGTTGTCCCGTCCGGGCCTTCGATCCGCTCGACCGTCCCCAGCGCATCCAGGGCCCCCAGCGCCTCGCGCACCGGCCCGCGCCGCACCATCGCGAACTGCGCCACGTCCGCCACCGACGCGGGCCCGAACGCCTTCAGATAGCGCAGTACGAGATGGCGCGTCGCGGCCGGGACGTGCTCGCGTCCCGTGAACGCGGGGCAGGACGGTGCCGCCACGTACGACGCCCGGACCCCGAACGACCACGGGCCGCCGGCCGGGACGTGCAGCAGCGGCGCGTAGGCCCGCAGCCCCCACAGCGCCCCGTCCTTCCTCTCCGCGCCCACCAGCTCTTCTAGCCACGCGTCCAACTCGGCTTTGGTACGCGCCTTCCCGGCGAACTTCAGCAGATCCGGCACCAGCCGGCCGGCGTCCTCGGGGGTGAGGCCCGTTGCCGCGAAGCGGAACCCGAGCCGGGAGGCGTGGAGCGTCTGCTGCATCGCCTCGCGCAGGAACCGGTAGTCCTCACCGTGGACCGCGTGGAGGGTGATCCGCATCAGTGTCGCCTTGACCAGGCTGCCGTCGCTGAACGCGGCGTCCACCTCGGCGGGATCGAAGTCCGCGAGACGGTTCCAGAGTGCGACGTACGGCGAGGCGGGCTGCTGTGCCTGGAGCGCGAGCACCCGGCGTACCCCCTCCGTGGCGTTCAGCGGCTCCCTCCGCAGCAGCAGTTGGCGGTCGAGAGTCGCCCGGTTCAGTTCGCGCGCGGTGATCTTCATGGCGGGAATTGTGCCGGGTTCCTTCCTCCGGCGCGGGTCACACGGGACAGGCCGACGACTCGATGGACCCGTCGGTTCCTCGTATGGTCACCTGGGCGCCGCCCCGGACGCCGGCTCCCGCCGTGCTCAGGTGCGCCACCGTGCAGACGAGCTGAAGGCGGGCGAGGGTGGAGATCCTGGTGACGGAGGAGCTGAGCCGTACCTGGACCTGCGATCCGTCGACGCTCATCCCCAACGTCAAAGCACCGTCGGGAAGTTCGGACCAAAGACCCGCGGCCTTCTCCGAAGCGGACGGTCCACCGAAGAGCATCCCCAGCACCTTGTCCGGACCGGGACCGCTCTCCTGTCCGCCCACGGTGGCCACCCGCCTCGTCACCGGCAGGACCGTGCGCGGAGAGGACGGGCCGATGAAGTACAGCACGGTGACCGTTGAACCGGCCGGGGCGATCCGGACGGTCGCCGGATCGCCGACCTCGACCACGTCCGTGGGGCGGATGCCGCAACCCGTGGTCAGTGCGGCCAGCGCGGCCAGTGCCGCCGGGACGGCCAGGACCCGCAGTGGCCCCCTCATTCCGCTCCCCTCGGCAGTTCGACGGTGAACACGGCACCTCCGTCGGTTCCGTCGGCGGCGTGGACGGTGCCGCCGTGCAACCGTACGTTCTCCCGGGTGATCGCCAGGCCCAGACCGCTTCCCTTCGATCGGGTACGGGCCGCGTCGGCCTTGTAGAACCGGTCGAAGATGTACGGCAGGACCTCGGGTGCGATGCCCGTACCGCCGTCCGCCACCTCCAGCACCAGCAGCGGTGTGCCGTCCCGTTCTTCCGGACGCAGCCGCACCGTGACCGGTTCCCCGCCGTGCCGCAGGGCGTTGCCGACCAGGTTGGCGACGATCACGTCGAACCGGCGCGGGTCCAGCGTCGCCCGCACTCCGGCGGGCAGCTCGGTGGCGACGCGATCCTCCCACCGTCTGGCCTGCAAGGACTTACGGACCGCCTCGGCCACGTCCACCTCGTCGGTGTGCAGGCCGGCCGCTTTCGCGTCGAAGCGCGAGATCTCCATCAAGTCGTCCACGAGGGTCGCGAGTTTGCCGGTCTCCGCGCTGATCAGCCGGACCGCCGCAGCGGTGTCCGCGTTCAGGTGCGCGGCTTCCTCGTCGAGGATCTCGGTGACGGCCAGCATCCCCGTGAGCGGGGTGCGCAGCTCGTGGGAGACGTCGGAGGCGAAGCGGCGGGCCCGTTCCTCGGCCTGGCGGAGCTCGTCCACCGAACTCTGGAGCTGGATGGCCGACTCGTTGAACGTTCGGGCCAGTTGGGCGAGTTCGTCGGAGCCCCGCACCGAGATGCGGGTACCGAGTTCGCCGCGCCCGATGCCCGCCGCCGCGCGGCGGAGATCGCGCACCGGGCGTATCACGCTGCGAGCCGCC
>NZ_JBSFVR010000348.1:0-7864 GCF_053592415.1 Streptomyces sp. NPDC002690
GCCGGGGGCGGGCTCGTGCACCTCGCCCGGAACGCGGACGGCGGTGCGGCGGCCCTGTGCGTCGAGGACGGTCTCCCGGCCGTCCCCGGGCGCGGGCTGCCCGTAGCGCAGGGTGGAGAGCGGGGCCCCGGCGTCCTCGGCGAACGCGTCGAGGGTCTCGGCGAGACGCCCGGCCAGCAGGTGGGCGGTGTCCGCGTCGTACAGCGCGGTGGCGTACTCCAGGGCACCCCGCAGCCCGGTCCGTGTCCCGTCCGGGCCTACGGTCTCGGTGAGCGCGAAGGTGAGGTCCGACTTGGCTCCGGTGCCCGGGAAGACCAGCGGTTCGCCGTCCAGCGCCGAAGGGACGGCGGCGGCTTCGCCCGACTCCGCCGCGTTGACCTGGAGCATCACCTGCACGAGCGGCGCGTGCGCGGTCGACCGGTGCGGACTCAGGTGCTCGACCAGCCTGTCGAACGGCAGGTCCTGGTGGCTGTAGGCGGCCAGGCCCGCGTCGCGGACCCGGCGCACCAGCTCGGTGAGGGCAGGGTCGCCCGAGGAGTCGGTGCGTAGCACCAGCGTGTTGACGAAGAACCCGATGAGCGGATGCAGTGCCTCGTCGGCCCGGCCGGCGACGGTGGTGCCGATCGCCAGGTCCTCGCCCGCGCCGTGCCGGGTGAGGAGAGCGGCGAGAGCGGCCTGCACCACCATGAACAGGGTGGCTCCCTGGTGCCGGGCCAGTCGCAGCAGCGCCCGGTGGGTCTCCGCGCTCACCTCGAACTGGGCGAGCGCGCCCCTGCCGTCCGGTTCGGGCCGGCGGGGCCGGTCGGTGGGCAGCGCGAGCAGCGGCGGTATCCCGTCGAGGGCGGTACGCCAGTACGCGAGCTGTTCGGCGGCGACGCCGTGCTCGCCGTCGAGCAACTCGTGCTGCCAGAGGGTGTAGTCGGCGTACTGGACGGGCAGCGGCTGCCATCCGGGGGCGCGGCCCTCGACGCGGGCCGCGTAGGCGGTGGCGAGGTCGGCGAGGAGGCGGCCGGTGGACCAGCCGTCACCGGCGATGTGGTGCACCAGCAGCACCATCACCTGGCTCCCGTCGGCGTCCTCCAGGAGCCAGGCACGGAAGGGGATCTCCGTGGCGTGGTCGAAGACATGACCGGCCGCGGCGTCCACGGCGGCCCGGAGTTCGTCCGGGCCGTCCGTGCGCACCGTTTCGAGCACGGGCTCGGCGCCTTCCAGCACCTCCTGGTACGGCTCGCCGTCGGCCGACCTGTGCACCGTGCGCAGCACCTCGTGCCGTCTCGCGACGTCGGCGAGGGCGGCGGCGAAGGCGGCCCGCCCGACCGGGCGGTGCAGCCGGGTCACCACGGGGATGTTGTACGTGGCGCTCGGACCCTCCATCTGGTCCACGAACCAGAGCCGTTGCTGCGCGGCGGACAGCGGCAGCCGCTTCGGCCGCAGGGCGACGGGCACCGGCCGCAACGGCGGCCGAAGCGGCCCGTCGCCCTGTTCGGCGAGACGGCGCAGCAGCCTGGCAGGGGTGGGAGCCAGGAAGATGTCGCGGATGGCGGCCTGGACGCCCAGCGCCTTGCGGATGCGGTTGGTGAGCTTCCCGGCGAGCAGGGAGTGCCCGCCCAGCTTGAAGAAGCTGTCGCCGGGCCCCACCTCGTCACGTCCCAGCACTTCGGCGAACAGGCCGCGAAGGATCTCCTCGCGGGGGTCGGCCGCGGCGCGGGTGCGCGGGTTCTCTCCGTCACGCGGGTCGCCGGGGGTGGCGGCGTTCCGCTGCTCGGCCCGGGTGAGGGCCTCGTGACGTCGGTCCAGAGCCTCGCGCTCGGTGCCGGAGAGCAGACCGGTCCGGCTGACGGGTGTGCCGGCCGGCTGTTCGGCGTAGGCGTTCAGCGCGCGTCGGAACAGGGTGAGGAGCAGGTGCGCGGTCTCCTCGTCGTAGCGGTCGGTCGCGTACTGGAGGCCGAGCAGCACTCCGTCGGGTTCGCCGTCGGGGCGGTACGTCTCGGCACAGTTGAAACTCAGGTCGAACTTGGCGGTGGCCAGGTCCGCGGCGTCGAGGGTGCCGGATACGGCACCGAGACGGCAGGTGGTGTCCTGTGCGGTCTGCGCCGTGAGCATCACCTGGAAGAAGGGGTGCAGACCGAGGGACCGTTCCGGGTCGAGGTTCTCGACCAGGAGGTCGAACGGCAGGTCCTCGTGGGCCATGGCGGCCAGGTCCCGTTCACGGACCTGATCGAGGAGAGTGCCGAGGTCCGGGTCGGCGGACAGATCGGCACGCAGCGCGAGCGAGTTGACGAAGAACCCCACGAGGTCGTGCAGGTCCTCCTCGGGCCGGCCGGCGACGGGCGTCCCCACCACCACGTCCGGCTGCGCCCCGGCCGCCCGGAGGGCGACCGAGAGAGCGGCCCGGGCAGTCATGAAGAACGTCGCGCGGTGGGTGCGGGCGATGCCGGCGAGCGCCTTGTGGGCGCCGGCACCGAGGCGGTCGGTGACCACGGCCCCCCGGTGGCTGGGCTCGGTGGGGCGGGGGCGGTCGGCGGGCAGCCGGGTCGCGGCCGGTACGCCCTCCAGCTCCGCCCGCCAGTGGGCGAGCTGTTCATGGGCCGTGCTGTCGGGATCGCCGGGGTCTCCGAGCATGTCCCGCTGCCACAGCGCGTAGTCCGCGTACTGGACGGGCAGTGCTTCCCATCCGGGGGCGCGGCCCTCGGCGCGGGCCCGGTAGGCCCGGTCGAGGTCGGTGAGCAGGCAGCCGACGGACCAGCCGTCGGTGGCGATGTGGTGCACCAGCAGGACCAGGACCGAGGTCCCGTCGTGCACGGTGAACAACCTGGCCCGCAACGGCAGGTCGCGGGTGACGTCGAAGGGGAGGCGCACGAAGGCGGTGACCCGCGCGTCCACGTCGTCGTCGGGGGCGCACTCCTCGGTCTCCAGCCGCACGTCGGGATCGCCGACGATGTGCTGGTACGGCTCGCCGTCCTCGGTCAGGTAGACCGTGCGGAGCACCTCGTGGCGTTCCACCACGTCACGCACCGCCGCCTCCAGGGCCGGCCGGTCGGGGATCGCCCCCAGCCGCATGACGACGGGCGCGTTGTAGGCGGCCGACGCGCCTTCGAGACGGTTCAGGAACCACAGCCGGTGCTGGGCGTACGAGAGGGGGATCACGGTTGCTGCTCCTCGGGGATGACGGGGGCGGGTGGGAGTACGGGCCGATGACCGGGCGGAGGCGGGGCTCAGCCATCCTTCGCGGCCAGCAACTCCTCGATGTGGGCGGCGAGGTCGCGCAGCTTCGGGTGGGCGTAGACCGCCTTCACCGGCAGGGCCAGGGAGAGTTCGGCCCGCACCCGGGAGACCAGCTTGATCGCGAGCAGCGAATGGCCGCCCAGCTTGAAGAAGTTGTCGTCGGGGCCGATCGAGGCCACGCCCAGGACATGCGCCCAGACCCGGGCGATCAGCTCCTCGGCCCGCCCCTCGACGCCCTCGCCCGCCGCGCCGGCCCCGGTGGTCCCGGCCGCCTCGATCCGGGCCGGCAGCGCGGAGCGGTCGAGCTTGCCGCTGGGAGTGGTCGCGAACCGGTCGACGGCGACGAAGGCGGACGGTGTCATGTACGCCGGCAGCACGGCCGCCACGGCGGCCCGCAGCGCGTCGGCGTCCCCGCCCCGGTGATGGGCGATCAGGCACGGGTTGCCACCGGCGTCCTCGCCCAGGATCACGGCCGCCTCGGCGGCACCACCGGTCCGGGTCAGCACGGCCTCGATCTCCTGCACCTCGATGCGGTGACCGCGCAGCTTCACCTGGCCGTCGAGCCGCCCCAGGTGCACGAGGCGGCCGTCCGGCAGCAGCCGGCAGCGGTCCCCGGTGCGGTACATGCGGTCGCCCGGGGCGCCGAACGGGTCCGCGACGAAACGCTGGGCGGTGAGGCCGGGGCCGCGACGGTAGCCGCGGGCGACCCGGGGGCCCGCCAGATACAGCTCGCCCGCCCCACCGGCGCCGACCGGCATCAGCCGTTCGTCCAGCAGCCGCATGCGCAGTCCCGGGAGCACGGCACCGATGTGCGGCTCGCCCGGCTCCTCGATCCAGCCGGCGGTCGCGTCGACGGTGCACTCGGTGGGGCCGTACATGTTCACGGCGTTCAGCAGACCGGAGCGGTGCGCGGCGGCCAGCCGGTCCCACAGCGCCGGACCGATCGCCTCGCCCCCGACGAGCAGGGTCAGCGGGCGGGGACCTCCGTCCGGCGTGAGCAGGTCAAGGAGCGGTTCGGCGTGCGACGGGGTGATGTCGAGATCGGTGAGGCCCCGGGCATCGACGAAGGCGGCCAGCAGCGCGGGGTCGCGACGGGTCTCCTCGTCGATCATCACCAGTGTGTCGCCGCGCGACAGCCGTACCCACTGCTGGACCGAGGCGTCGAAGGACGGTGAGGCGTTCCAGCCCACCCGCCGGCTCTCGCCGGCCGCGGCGCCCACGTCCTCCAGCTCGCGCAGCAGCAGGGACGCCGCACCGCGCCCGATCTCCACCCCCTTGGGCCTGCCCGTGGAACCGGAGGTGTAGATGACATAGGCGAGCGTGTCCGGGCCGACCGGCACCGGCGCCCAGCCGGCGCCCGCCCCGCCCGCGGAGGCAGACAGCCCGTCCGGCGTGACCGTCCGGAGGCCGGGGAACACCGGGCCGCTTCCGTCGGCGACCATCAGGCCGGCGCCCGAGTCCTCGACGAGCATCCGCCGCCGCTCCTCGGGGAGCGCCGGATCGACCGGCAGATAGGCGGCGCCCGCCGCGAGAGTGCCGATGATCGCGGTGACCAGATCGGCGCCGCGCGGCAGGCACAGGGCGACGACGCTCTCCGGCCCCACACCGAGCCGGGCCAGCCCCGCCGCGAAGGCCGAGGCCCGCTCGCGCAACTGGTCGAAGCTCAGCTCGCGGTCGCCGGCGACAACGGCGGTGCGGTCACCGGGTACGACGGCGAGCCGGGCCATCAGGTCGGCCGCACCGGTACCGGCCGAGACGCAGGTGTCGCAGGGGCAGGCTGCCGGGTGGGGCGCGGCGGGGGAGGCCGCGCTCTCCAGGAGCACGGAGGTCAGGACGGGGGCGGTGGTGCGCTCGGGGAGTACGGCGGTCATGGCGGGGCTCACTTTCCGTACAGGGTGGTCGAGGGGGCGGAGGCCGGGGAGCAGTCGGACAACGGCACCGGCTCACCCATGGCGACGAGGATCTTCCGGTCACCGGTGAACGCCTCGCGGCCGTGGGCGCAGAGGATGTTGTCGACCAGCATCAGGTCGCCCGCCTGCCAGGTCTCCCGGACGGTCACCGACCGGTACACCTCGTTGACGGCGTCCACCTCGGCGTCGGTGAGGACGCTGCCGTCACCGAGATAGGTGTTGAACGGCAGCCCGTCCGCACCGAAGGTGTCGACCAGCACCTCGCGGACGTCCTCGTCGAGGGTCCGGGCGTTCCAGAACGCGAAGTGGTTGAACCAGACCCGCTCACCGGTCACCGGGTGCGTGATGATCGCCGAACGCCGCTGACGCGTACGCAGGGTCTCCTCGTCCAGCCACTCGCAGCCGATGGCGTGCGCGTCGCAGTACTCCTCGGCGTCCTCCGGCCGGTCGGCGGAGAACGCCTTGCGCCACGGCATGCCCGCCAGGTCGGAGTAGTTGCGCACCAGCAGCCAGCCGGCCTCCGCGAACCGCGCGGTCAGCTCCGGCGGCAGCTCGGCCAAGGCCCTGCGCATGTCGCCGATGGTGGTGGCGCCTCCCGTCTCGGGGGCGGTGACGCAACCGAAGAGCAGTACCCCGGGGAAGTCCAGGGTGTAGCTGTTCTCGTTGTGGAGCCGGATGGGCTGGACGGCCGGCAGGTCGGTCGAGGAGAACACGCCCTCCCCGAAGTCGGTGCGCGGGGTCGCCTTCTCCTTGTAGCCGGCCCGCTCCGCCACGAGCGCGTCCCGCGCCTGGGCGAACGTCGCCGCGTCGGCCACCGGCACCCCGCGCAGCATGACCGCGCCGGAGCGGTGCAGTTCCGCCTGGATCGCGGGCCGCTGGGCGGCCAGCCACGCGGTGGCCTCCGCCATGGTGGCGAACTCCGGTGTGTGGACGATCGCCGGCTTGCCGGGTTCCCGGACGACGGCGATACCGGTGGTGACGGGGGGCTGGGCGAGAGCGGTCATGAGGGGTTCCTTCTCCCTGAGCGAAGTCTCGTTGGGTTGGTGCGGGGGTGAACGGCGCGGTTGCGCGGGGTTGGTGCGGGGCTGAACGGCGCGGTTGCGCGGGGATGGTGCGGGGCTGAACGGCGCGGTTGCGCGGGGATGGTGCGGGGCTGAACGGCGCGGTTACGCGGGGATGGTGCGGGGCTGAACCGCGCGGCTACGCGGCCGTGGTGGCGGAGTCGCGATGGGTGTCCAGGACCGGGACGAAGCGGTCGAAGAAGCCGCGGAGGTCCTGCTGGAAGTAGAAGTGGTCGCCGGGCAGGACGTGCGGGACGACCTCGTGGCCGGCCACCCGCGACCACCCGGCGAGCATCTCCTCCGGGACGATCGGGTCGGCGTCTCCGCCGAACACCGTGACCCGGCAGCCGAGCCGGGCGTCCGGGGCGGTGCACCGGTAGGCGTCGTCGATCGCGAAGTCGGCCCGGATGGACGGCAGAACGATCTCGCGCAGCTCCGGGTCGTCCAGGATCCCGTCGTCCGTGCCGCCACGCGCCTTGATGGCGGCGACCAACTCGTCGTCGTCCAGCCGCTCCGGGTGTACCGGGCACTGGTTGGGCAGAACCGGCGCCCGGCACGCGGAGGCGATCAGCCCGCGCGGGGTGCGCTCGGCGGCCCGCAGGGCACGGGCCACCTCGAAGGCGACCAGGGAACCCATGCTGTGTCCGAACACCACCAGCTCGCCGGTGTCGGCCGGCAGCGAGTCCACCACGGGCTGCGCCAGGTCGTCCACGGACACCGGCAGGTCCTCGCAGTAGCGGGCGCCGCGCCCCGGGTACTGGCCGATCAGCAGGCGCACATCGGCCGGCAGGTGCTCGCGCCAGCCGCCGTAGGCGTGGGCGTTGCCCCCGGCGTGCGGCAGCACCAGCAGCGACAGGCTGTGCGGGGCGTCACCGGGGAGGTCCCAGACGACGTCTTCGGGAGCGGGGGAGTCGGTCATGAGGTGATCCGTTCTGTCTCGGTGCGACGGCGGAGGGCGGGCCGGGCCTTCTTGGCCGGCGTGCTCTGCAGCGCGCTGATGTGCGCGGCGAGGCGTGCGGGCGTGGGGTGCAGGAAGACGTCGCGGGCGGTGAGCCGGACGTCGAGGGCCACGGCGATGTGGTTGGTGAGGCGGGCCGCGAGGAGGGAGTGGCCGCCGTGGTGGAAGAAGTCGTCGTCGATGCTCAGCGTGGCGTCGACGCCCAGTGCGCGGGTGAAGAGGGCGACCAGCGTTTCTTCGAGCGGGGTTCGAGGCGCCCGGCCCGCGACGGAGGCGACGGCTACGGGTTCGGGGAGGGCGCGTTTGTCGATTTTGCCGTTGGGGGTGAGGGGGAGTTTGTCGAGGGTGGTGAGGTGAGCGGGGACGAGGTGTTCGGGAAGCCGTGCGGTGAGGTGCCGGCGGATGTCGTTGAGGTCGGTGGTGGTGGTGTTGGTGACGATGTATGCGGCGAGCTGCTTGTGGTGGGTGGTGATGGTGGCTTGAGTGATGTGGGGGTGGGTGAGGAGGGCGGTTTCGATTTCGGCGGGTTCGATGCGGAAGCCGCGGATCTTGATTTGGTTGTCGGCGCGGCCTTGGTAGTGGAGGTTGCCGTGGTGGTCGAAGTGGGCGAGGTCTCCGGTGTGGTAGAGGCGGGTGCCGGGGGGTCCGTAGGGGTTGGGGATGAAGTGGGTGGCGGTGAGTTGGGGTTGGTTGAGGTAGCCGTGGGCGAG
>NZ_JBSFVR010000349.1:0-7863 GCF_053592415.1 Streptomyces sp. NPDC002690
CGTCCGGGGACCGCGCACTACCCTGCGGGCATGACCACGCTCACCCCGTACGACAACATGTCCCCGGTCGCGCAGGCCGCCTACCGGGCGCGCGCTGCCGCCGCCGACATCGCGCCGCTGCCGCGCGCCGCCAAGGACGACGCCCTGCTCGCCGTTGCCGACGCCCTGGAGGTGCGCGCGGGCGAGATCATCGAGGCCAACGCCCAGGACGTCGAGCGGGCCCGGGCCGCGGGTACCGCCGAATCGGTCGTCGACCGGCTCACGCTGACGCCCGAGCGCATCCGCGCCATCGCCGCCGACGTCCGCCAGGTCGCGTCCCTGCCCGACCCGGTCGGCGAGGTCGTGCGTGGCTCCACCCTTCCCAACGGCATCGACCTGCGCCAGGTCCGCGTGCCGCTCGGCGTGGTCGGGATCATCTACGAGGCCCGCCCCAACGTCACCGTCGACGCCGCCGTCCTCTGCCTGAAGTCGGGCAACGCGGTACTGCTGCGCGGCTCCTCGTCCGCGTACGCGTCCAACACCGCCCTCGTGCGCGTGCTGCGCGACGCGGTCGGCGGCGCGGGGCTGCCGGCCGACTCGGTGCAGCTGGTACCGGGGGAGAACCACGACTCCGTCCGCGAACTCATGCGAGCCCGGGGTCTGGTGGACGTCCTCATCCCGCGCGGTGGCGCGGGGCTGATCCGCCGGGTCGTGGAGGAGTCCACCGTCCCCGTCATCGAGACCGGCACCGGCAACTGCCACGTCTACGTGGACGCCCGGACCGATCTCGCGATGGCCGTCGACATCCTGATCAACTCCAAGGCGCAGCGCCCGAGCGTCTGCAACTCCGCGGAGACGCTCCTCGTCCACAAGGACGTCGCCGACCAGTTCCTGCCGCTCGCGCTGGAAGCGCTGGCCGACGCCGGGGTGACCGTGCACGGCGACGAGCGCGTCCTGACGTACGCCGAGGGGTCCAAGGCGACCGTCGTGCCCGCCACCCCGGAGGACTGGGAGACGGAGTACCTCTCCTACGACATCGCCGCCGCCGTGGTGGACTCGCTGGACGCCGCCGTCGCGCACATCCGGCTCTGGTCCTCCGGCCACACCGAGGCGATCGTCACCACCTCCCAGGCCGCCGCGCGCCGGTTCACCCAACTGGTCGATTCGACGACGGTCGCCGTCAACGCCTCCACCCGTTTCACCGACGGTGGTCAGTTCGGATTCGGCGCGGAGATCGGCATCTCCACGCAGAAGCTGCACGCCCGGGGCCCGATGGGGCTGCCCGAACTGACCACCACGAAGTACATCGTCACCGGCGACGGTCACACCCGGTAGCCGGGTACGTCCCCTCCGGTCAGGGAGACTTCCCCGTCTCCCTGACCGGACCGCCCCGTCAGGGCTACCCTGAATCCGTGGACGACGTGGGGGGCAGGCCGTCTCCGGACGGCTGGGAGCCCGACGACGACCGCGGGGGCGCGGACGAGGACTTCGCCACCGTGGTCTTCGACGAGGACTTCGTACGGGCCGCGAGGATCCATGAACCCACCGCGGTGGAACGGCTGGTCGCCGCCGCCGAGGCGCGTGCGGAGGCCGAGGCGTCCCGATCCCGCTCGGCGGGCGCGGGCAGGGACGGCGACCCGTACGGCCCCTACGGCTCCGGGTACGCCGGCGGGCGTGGCGGTCCGGCCGACCCGGACGACCTCGACTACGACCCCGACCACGACTTCGGCAGAGGCCCCTACGGCCCGCACGGCGGAGTTCTGCGGCCCTACCGGGGTTCCGCGCGCTGGCACCGCCCGATCGCCTGGCTCCTCGCGCTGCTGATGGGGATCGGGATGGTCGCCCTCGCCTTCAGCGCCGTCTACCGCGGCGCCGCGGCCGACAGCCAGGACCACGTCCCGCCCACCACCAACGGCGTGGACGCCGCGGCCACGGATACGGCGGACCCCGACGGCGGACAGCCCGGGGCCGCGCGCCCGGCGGACCCGGACACACCCGACCCGGATTCCGTGCGCGGGGACTCCGTGGACCGGGAGTCCGGGGCGGGCCCGGATTCCGTG
This sequence comes from Streptomyces sp. NPDC002690, assembly GCF_053592415.1. Classification (NCBI taxonomy): domain Bacteria; kingdom Bacillati; phylum Actinomycetota; class Actinomycetes; order Kitasatosporales; family Streptomycetaceae; genus Streptomyces; species Streptomyces sp. NPDC002690. The sequence goes on from NZ_JBSFVR010000349.1 coordinate 2,040, forward strand.
GGCGCGGTGGACGAGGTCGTCGGCGGTCCGGCTCCGGCCGGTGGGCAGACGGGGAGCCCGGTGCCCTTCGGCGCGTACACCTCCGGTACACCGGACACGGCCCGGCGAGCTCCCGGTGTACCGGGGAGCCTTCTGCCGTCCGCGTCCGTGGGCGCTTCCCTTCCGGTCGCCCCGCACACACCCTGAAGAGCGCGGGTGGGCGGGCCCACGGGCCGGAGTGTCCTCCCGGCCGTCTCCCGCACCCCGCCTCACCCTTTCGGCCGTGTCGCGCCGTAGCGCCCAGTTGTGCGAACTCCTCGGTTGGCCCCCTCCACCGCGTTTACCCGAGGGGTATTCGACCTACCCTCACTGTGTGACCCCTCTTCCGGAGGGGGCTTCTCGCTGCCCTCGGCCGTCTGGCCGGGCAGACCGTTGCGCACCGACCCAGGTCGCGTCACGCCCTCGGCCGGTGGTGTGGAGATCGGGAGAAGTCATGGCAGGCCGTGGAGATCCACCGGAAGAGCCGCCCGAGAGCTCCGCCGGCGGCGAGGACGAATACCGCTCGCTCGTCTTCGACGAGTCCTTCGTCCGCGCGGCCCGGCTCCAGGAGTTCTCCGCACAGGAACGCATGGGTGAGCACGCCCGTGCCGTGCGGTCGGTACCCCGGCGCTCCGCGCGCAAGGGCCCCGGTCTCGCCACCACGCTCGTCGTGCTCGTCGCGCTGGCCTTCGCCTCCGCCGTGTACATCGGTTTCCGCCAGCCGCTGCCCGACTTCGTCCCCGATCGCGCGGAACCGCTCCAGGCCACCGTCGTACCGCTCGCGCCGCGCGGAGCGGTGCCCGGCGGGACCCCCCGGTCGCTCATCGAGCACGGCCCGGCCGCGGACTTCCGCGTCGGGGCGGCCGGGATCAACCTGCCGGCGGTCCGGCGGACCGAGAACTTCTCCGACAGCCAGGTCATGGCCGCGCTGGCCACGGCCAAGGACTTCCTGGTGGAGTCCTCACTCGACCCCGACGTCCTCGGCGGGCGGGAGACCGGGACGGTCAAGGCACTGCTCGACCCGGACCAGGCCGCGGAATTCGACCTGAGCATGGACAGCCCGGTGGGCGACCGCAGGCACCCCGCGGCCGGCTGGCTGGTGCGCTTCGACCCGGCCCGCGCCGAACTCGCGGATCCCGCGATCCGGGTCTACGGCACGCTCGCCTACACCGAGACGGACCCGGGCAGGCTGGAGGTCGTCGCGGACCACACCTTCACCTACGTCCTGCGGCCCGCCGTCAACGGCCCCCAGCAGGCCGACAACGCCTCCCTGTTCACCGTGCACCGGCTGCTGCACTTCCGCTTCGACCGGGACGATCTCCGGCTGCACCGCCTGGAACTGCGCACCGCGTACGTACAGGCGGGACCGCAGTCCTGCTCCTCCGGCGCCTCTCCGGCGCTGAGCCCGCTGCTCGCGGGGGAGCGCGCCGACCCCGCCGGGCCCGGGGGCACCGATCCGTACGCGACCGGGACCCCCGTCGGCGGGCTCTGCGGCACGCTGGAGATCAGGTCCGCGCTCGGCCAGGCCCCTCCCGCACCGACGGCCCCGAGCCCGGCGTCCCTCATCCCGGTGTCCCCGAGCCTGGAGTCGGGGCCCGTGCCCAGCCCGGGGTCGATCCCCTGAACCGGCGGGCGCCGGGCCCGCGGCCGGGCTCGGTCCGCACGTGGGGCGGGCCTACTCCGGAACGGGACCGGTGCCGGGCGCCTCGTTCCGGACGCCCCCGGTGAACTTGTCCCGGAGCTTGCCGCCGAGGTCCCCGGCGCCTCCCGCTATGTCGCCGACCAGCTTGATCAAAGGGTCCTTGCTGGTGCGTACGGTGTCGGCGTAGTGCGCGGCGGACTCGCGGAAGGAGTCCGCCACCGAGGTGTCCTTGTCCTCCTCGCGGCGCGGATAGTGGCCGTCCATGACGCGCTGGAAGTCCCGGGTCTCCGACCAGCTCTTCAGCTCGGCCGCCCGCACGGTGGTGAAGGGGTGCGAACGGGGCAGCACATTGAGGATCTTGAGCACGGAGTCGCGCAGATCGCCCGCCTTCTCGTACTCGTCTGCCTGGGCGAGGAAGGCGTCGACGTTCATCTCGTGGAGGTGGTTGCCGCCGGCGATCTTCATCAGGCCGCGCATGGAGGCACGCAGGTCCTGGCCCACCAGCAGACCGGCCCGGTCGGCCGAGAGTTCCGACTTGCGGAACCACTCGCGCAACGCCGTCACGATGGCCAGCACCGCCACGTTGCCCAGCGGTATCCAGGCCACCTTCAGCGCGAGGTTCGTCAGGAAGAGCAGGACCGTGCGGTAGACGGAGTGGCCGGAGAGGGCGTGTCCCACCTCGTGGCCCACGACGGCCCGCATCTCCTCCTCGTCCAGCAGCTCGACCAGGCCGGTGGTCACCACGATGATCGGCTCGTCGAGTCCGATGCACATGGCGTTGGGCTGCGGGTTCTGCGTGACGTACATCGCGGGCACCTTCGCCAGGTCCAGGATGTAGCAGGCGTCACGCAGCATGGTGTGCAGGTGGATGAACTGCTCGTCGCTCACCCGCACGGAGTCGGAGAGGTAGAGGAGCCGCAGGCTCCGCTCCGGCAGCAGGCCGCTGAGCGCCTTGAAGACGGTGTCGAACCCGGTCAACTTGCGCAGAGCCACCAGCGCCGAGCGGTCCGCCGGGTGTTCGTACGCCCGGGAGGAGATTCCCGGGAACCGCCGGCGCCGCCTGCTGGGTTCGTTCGTACGGGTGTCGTCGCTCATCTGATCCCCCTGTCGATACGGGACGTCGCCCGTCCCCCTGACAACGGCCAGCCTAGGTGCTGGCGCTACGGTGTGCGGGGGGCTGTGGACAACCAAGAGGAGCACCCGGAATGCCGCACACCGTCGCACTGCTTGCCGCCGCCGCGGACGACCAGGGACCGGGCAACACGGTGCGGATCGTGCTGCTCGTCTCGCTCGTCGGGGCGGCCTTCCTGGCCTGGCTCCTGTTGCGCGGTTACCGCAACGACGACTCCAACGACTGAGTCGCCGTGAGCGTGCCCGACGGACCCGCATACGATGTGCCCGACGTCTTCCTTCCGACTCCCGATCGATAGGTCCTGCCGAAGATGAGCCTCACGAGCACCGCCCACCAGCTGGTCCTTCTCGCCTCCGAGGGTGGCGAAGGCGGCAACCACGAAAGCCTCAACCCGTACGTGACCGGCGGTGGCGCCTTCGTCGCCCTGCTGCTTCTGCTCTTCGTCACCACCCGTTTCAACCGCGACCGCTGAGCGGTGACGCCGTGCCAGTAGGGTCTGCACGCATGGGAGAGCAGGAAGTGCCTACCGGCCGCGGCAAGCGCCGAATCGGCGTCATGGGCGGGACGTTCGACCCGATCCATCATGGACACCTGGTGGCGGCCAGTGAAGTGGCCGCCCAGTTCCACCTGGACGAGGTCGTCTTCGTGCCGACCGGGCAACCGTGGCAGAAGAGCCACAAAGAGGTGTCGCAGGCCGAGGACCGCTATCTCATGACGGTCATCGCCACGGCGTCGAACCCCCAGTTCTCGGTGAGCCGCAGTGACATCGACCGCGGGGGGCCGACGTACACGATCGACACGCTGCGGGACCTGCGGGAGACGCACGGGGACGCGGACCTCTTCTTCATCACCGGCGCCGACGCGTTGTCGCAGATTCTCACGTGGCGAAACGCGGAAGAACTCTTCTCGCTCTCCCATTTCATCGGTGTGACCCGGCCGGGCCATGTGCTCACCGACGCGGGACTGCCCGAAGGCGGTGTCTCCCTGGTGGAGGTTCCCGCCCTGGCCATCTCGTCGACGGACTGCCGGTTGAGGGTCGCGCAGGGCGATCCGGTCTGGTATCTGGTGCCCGACGGTGTGGTCCGCTACATCGACAAACGCCAGCTGTACCGAGGCGAATGAGCCACGGAGAGGGGCACCGGTGGTGAACGACCGACAAGACCCGTACGACCCGTACGGACAAGAGCCGCAGATCATCGGCTATGACGCGTACGGGCAGCCGGTGTACCAGCAGCCCGGACAACAGGGCTACGACCCGTACGCGTCCCCGCAGGACCCGTACTCCTACGGGCAGCCGACGCGGAGTCAGCAGCCGCAGGGTCAGTACCCGCAGGCGCAGGGCCGGCAGGACGGTGCCGGACAGGGCTACGGCTACGACCCGTACGCCCAGCAGCAGCCGGTGCACCAGCAGCCGAACCAGCCGTACGACCCGTACGGCGGCCAGCAGCAGCAGCCGCAGCCGCAGCAGCCGCAGGGCGGCGAGCAGGGATACGGGTACGGCGGCGGTTACGGCTACGACACCGGGCAGCAGCCCGTCGTGGTCGACCCGACGGCCCAGCAGTGGAGCGTCCCGCAGCAGAACGTGGCGCCCCCGCAGCCCGCGCCGCAGCGGTCCGCGCCCCGGGGCGCTCCGCAAGCGGCCGGCCCGGCGCGTGCGCCGGAACCGGAGGCCGGGGTCGCCGAGCCCGGGGTCCCGGAACAGCGCCGGTCCTCCCAGGACTACCGCACCGGGCAGTTCTCCTTCATCGAGGAGCCGGACGAGGACTCCGAGGACGTCATCGACTGGCTGGCGTTCACGGAGAGCCGCAGCGAACGGCGCGAGGAGGCCCGGCGCAAGGGCCGCAACCGGCTGGTCGGACTGATCGTCCTCGTGGCGCTCGTCCTCGTCGCCGGAGCGGGTTACCTCTGGTCCGCCGGAAAGCTTCCCGGCTCCTCCGGCGCGGACGGCAAGGCCGCCACCGCGGGCGGCCCGCAGCAGCGTGACGTCATCGTGGTGCACCTGCACAACACCAAGGGCGGCGGGACGTCCACGGCCCTGCTGGTGGACAACGTCACCACCAAGAAGGCCACCACCGTCCTGCTGCCCAACTCCCTCGCGGTCTCCAACGACGACGGCACCGCCACCACGCTCGGCGAGTCGGTGGAGGACGACGGCAGCACCGGAACACGCGAGTCGCTCGACACCCTCCTCGGTACGAAGATCAGCGGCACCTGGCGCCTTGACACCCCGTACCTGGAGAACCTGGTCGAACTGGTCGGCAACATCGAGGTCGACACCGACACCGACGTGCCCGACACCAAGAAGGGCGCCGCGCCCGTCGTCCACAAGGGCGAGGCGCAGACCCTGAGCGGCACGATGGCCGTGGCGTACGCCACGTACCAGGCGAAGGGCGAGCCGGAGGCGAAGCAGCTGACCCGGTTCGGCCAGGTGCTGCGCGGGGTGCTGCGCAAGCTGTCCGAGGACCCGAAGGCGGCGACGATCACCGTGCAGACGCTGGCCCAGATCCTCGACCCGTCGCTGCCCGAGGCCGACCTCGGCGCCTCGCTCGCCAAGCTCGCGGGGCACGCCAAGGTGGGCGACTACACCACCGAGGTACTGCCGGTGCAGGACGACGGCACCCTGAGCGACGCGGCCACCAAGAGCGTGGTGAAGGACGTCCTGGGCGGTACGGTCCGGGCCCCGGAGAAGGACGCGGCGACCCGGGTCGGGGTGAAGAACGCCTACGGCGACACCGCCGCCCTCGACGCGGCGCGGGTGGTGCTGGTGAACGGCGGCTACTCCTTCGTCGACGCGGGCAAAGCGGACACCCGGTCCACCTCGGAGATCGTCTACGGCACGGCCGACGACAAGGCCAAGGCGGTGGAGGTCGCCAAGACGCTCGGTCTGCCCGAGAGCGTCGTGACCAAGGGGGAGGCAGCCGCGAACGCGGACGTCTCGGTGGTGCTCGGCCAGGACTACGTCTTCAAGAAGCCCTGATCCCGGTACCGGCCGGGTCGCGGGCTCCGCCCGCCGGCCCGGCGCCGCAGGGGCC
>NZ_JBSFVR010000350.1:0-7848 GCF_053592415.1 Streptomyces sp. NPDC002690
CGCCCGCGAAATCGAGGGAGCCCGGGAGGAGTTGTCCGCCGTCCGGGAGGGCGCGCTCGCCGCCCACGAGCGGTGGCTCGGCCTGCGCGAGCGCCGGCTGCGCGACATCGCGGCCGAGTTGGCGGCCGGACTCTCCACCGGAGAGCCGTGCGCGGTCTGCGGCTCCGCCGAACACCCGGACCCCGCGCGGGCGGGCGACGGGCACGTGGACCGCGCCACCGAGGAAGCGGCCCTGGCCGCCCACCGGGCCGCCGAACAGGCCCGCGTCCGGGCCGACCAGGCACTCGCACTCCTGACGGAACGCCACACCGCAGCGCGGGCCGAGGCGTTCGCGGATGCCTCGGCCGCCTCTGACACGACGGCGAGGGCCGGGTCCGTCGACCCCACCGTCGCCGAACTGACCGACCAGGTCGGCCGACTGACCCGCGAGCACGGCGAAGCCCACCGGCTCGCCGCTGGAACGCACCGGGCGCGCGAGACCCTCACCGCCGCCGAGCGGGAACACCAGGACCGGCTGGAGCAGCGCCGCCACGCCGAACGTCGTGCCGCCGTGAGGGTTTCCCGGCGGGAGGACCTCGACCAGCAGCAGGCGGTGTGCGAGGCCGAACTCGCCGGTGTGCGCGAGGTGTCGGGCTCCATCGCGGCCCACGCCGACCGGCTCGCCCGGCGTGCCGCCCTGCTGGCCGAGGCCGCCGAGGCCGTACGGGCCGAGCAGGGCGCGGCCGAACGGCGCAAGGAAGCCGACGGACGCCTCTCCGACGCCGCCTTCCGCGCCGGGTTCGACACCCCGCAGGCGGCTGTCGCGACGCTGCTCGACCGGTCCTCCCAGCGGCAGTTGCAGAGCAGGATCGACGTCTGGCAGGCCGAGGCGGCCGCCGTCGCCGACCGGCTGGCGGAGGAGGACGCCCGCGAGGCCGCCGCCCGCCCCGCCGCGTCGCCGGACCGCGCGCGCGAGACGTACGACCGTGCCGAGACCCTGCTGCGCAACGCTTCGTCGGCGCTCTCGGCCGCCCAGGAACGCCGCACGGAGCTGGACCGCCTGTCCAGGGAGGCCGCCCGGGAGGTGCGCACGCTGGGCCCGCTCCGCGCGGAGTACGAACGCGTCGCCCGCCTCGCCGCGCTCACTGCCGGGACCTCGGCCGACAACGAGCGCAAGATGCGGCTGGAGTCCTACGTGCTCGCCGCCCGGCTGGAGCAGGTGGCCGCCGCCGCCACCGTCCGGCTCCAGCGGATGTCCGCCGGCCGCTACACCCTGGTCCACTCGGACGCCCGTACGGGAGGACGCCGGGCCGGGCTGGGGCTGCACGTCGTCGACGCCTGGACGGGCCGGGAACGCGACACCGCGACCCTCTCCGGCGGCGAGACCTTCTTCGCCTCCCTCGCCCTCGCGCTGGGCCTCGCCGACGTGGTGACCGACGAGGCGGGCGGGGCCCGGCTGGACACCCTCTTCATCGACGAGGGGTTCGGCAGCCTGGACGAGCAGACGCTGGACGAGGTGCTGGACGTCCTGGACTCCCTGCGCGAGCGCGATCGCAGCGTCGGCATCGTCAGCCACGTGGCCGACCTGCTGCGCCGGGTGCCCGTACAGCTCGAAGTGGTGAAGGGGCGCCAGGGATCGACGGTCCGGCACCGGCTCCACTGACCCGTGCCGGTGCCGGTGCCGGTGCGGGAACGGGCGTCGGCAGCGGGATGCCGGACCGGCGGACGTCCGCGCGCTCGCACCGCCGGGCCGGCCTCCGTGGGGGAAGCGCCTCAGCGTTCGATCGGGCGCCGGGGGAGCGGGGAGGAGTACACCACGCTGGTGGTCACCGACCCGAGGCCGCTGATGCGCCCCGTCACCTCCTCCAGGTGACGCATGGAACGAGCGGTCACCTTCAGCACGAAGCAGTCGTCCCCGGTGGTGTGGTGGGCCTCGACGATCTCCGGGGTGGTGGCGAGGAGGTCGTGGAACGGCTTGTAGTTGCCGGTCGGGTAGCGCAGCCGCACGAAGGCGAGGACCGGCAGCCCCAGGCGCTCAGGGTCGATCACCGCGCTGTACCCGCTGATCACCCCGAGCTCCTCCAGCCGGCGTACCCGCTCGGTCACCGCGCTGGGCGACATGGCCACGGCCCGGGCGAGTTCGGCGAAGCTGGCCCGGCCGTCACGCTGCAGTACGTCGAGGATGCGCCAGTCGGTGGCGTCCGGTGAATAGTCGGTCATGAGGCCAAACAACAGGGGAATCCCCGGCTGATCAAGTCGAGCGGCGTCGTTCGTGCCTTCTGGTGCGTCTGTGCCCCGCCTAGATTGAGACCCATGAACACGACCTCACCCGGTGCCGTACGGCCCCCCGCGCCCGCCTTCCCCGACCACCCCGTCCTGCGAGTGCCGCCCGCACCCCCTGCCGCCGCCGCTGCGTACTTCGCCGCCTCCCTCGCCTTCCACGCCGACGTCTCCGACGTCGCCGCGGCCCTGGACCTCGTCGCCGGGCCCGGCATGACGGTCCTGGACTGCCGCTCCACGGCCGCCTGGGACCAGGGACACGTCCCCGGCGCCGTGCACCTGCCCACCGCGCTGATCCCGGAGCAGGCCGCCCGCCTGCTCGACCCCGCCGTCCCCGTCGTCACCTACTGCTGGGGCCCCGGCTGCGACGGAGCCACGAGGGCCGCTCTCGCCCTCGCCGAACTCGGCTACCAGGTCAAGGAGATGCGCGGCGGATTCGAGTACTGGGTGCGCGAGGGCTTCGACTTCGAGACCTCGCGAGGGACGGAGCGGCGCGACCCCGACCCGCTCACCGTCCCGGTGGACGGCGGGGACTGCGGCTGCTGACCGAACGCGTACGGCCGGCGCCATGGGCGTCGCGGAACGCGCGGCCCCCTCATGCACCGGGCAGCGCCCGCAACAGGGGCCTCGGGTCGGCCCCGGAGGGGAGTCCGCTCACCTGTCCGTCGCCCACCTCGACCACCCGCCACACCCCGTCCTCGCGCAACGCCAGGTCGGTGGTCACCAGCCGGCAGCCGAGCCGGCGCACGGCCTCGCCGACCGGGCCCAGATCCGGGAGGGGACGGTCGTCCGGGGTGTCCGGGTGGGCGGTCACCAGGACGGGGCTCCCGTCGACCCACCACACCCGCGCCTCCCCGCCCGGGGCGAACCGTTCGTACACGCGCACCACCACTCCGCCCGCGAGGTGGTCGCCCTGGAGATCGGCCATCCGTCCGACGACCGCCGAGAGCCCCGCGGAGTCACTCAACTCGGGTACAAAGCACGCCTCGTGCCATTCGTGCTTCCGGGACTTCACGAAATCCTTCACGATCCCGGGGCCCCCGCCGAGCGGTCGCGCGAGGGCCGACCAGAACGCCGCGTCCCCGGGCACGGCAGTCGGAGCCGTACAGGAGATCGGATGCCAGACGCTGCACGGGGTCAGTCCCCGGAACGTGGCGTACCACCCCGGAAGCTCATGGGCGGTCCGGTACGCCGCCGCGTCCGTGAACAGTGAGGCGCCCCGCTCCGCGAGCGCCCCCTCCAGCTCGGCGTACCGCCGTACGGGAATCATCCAGCCCCGGTACCAGTACGGTCCCGAGCCGCGCGGGACCCGGGCGACAGCTCCCGCCGCGTCGCCCGCGAGCAGCGCGTCATGGTCGAGGAGCGCGGCGGGCGCTCCCAGCTCCCGTACGGCCGCGGCCTCTTCGGCGAACTCGGGGTCCGCACGGTTCGGGCGCAACGGGTCGGCGCAGAGGAGGAAGCCGGGCATGGGCGGAGCCTCCGGTCGTGGCACGAGGTCGCAAGCGGTACGACCGTATCGGAACGGGCCCCTTCGGCAAGGGGGTCACGGCGCGAGGGTGCCGGAACCGGCCCGGCCGGACGCCAACCGGTCGGCGGGCGTACGGGTGGCGTCGCGCAGCGCGTCGACCGCGGCCAGAACCGCCTCCCGGCCGTCCTTCTTCGGGACGCCCGAGGCGGCACGCTCGTGCAGCGCCGCGCCCTCGGCGAGCACCAGATCGGTGTCGATCCCGGCCGGGATCTTGATCTGGGCGAGCCGCCGCCAGGTGGTCAGCGGGTCGCTCCACGCCTCGACCTTGTACGTCCAGCGTCCCTCGGTGTCCGGGGTGACGTCGGCGCCCCAGCGGTCCGTACCGGGAGCGAGTTCCCGCAGGGGCACGAACGGGCCGCGCCGTCCGCTCGGGTCGCGCAGTACGACGTTGGCCGCCACCGCGTCATGGCCTTCGCGGAAGACGGTGGCGGAGACCTGGAAGGTCTCGCCCACCACAGCCTTCGCCGGGCGTCTGCCGCAGTCGACGAGCGGAAGGACGTCCAGGACGGGGATACGACCGATCATGACATCACCTGAAAGCTGGAGCGGGGCGTGCGGGGACGACGGCACGCGCGGCGAGGGCCGCATCCGCGTGCCGCGAGGGTGGGGATCAGTCCTTTGTAGCTGCTCAGCTGTCTGCTGACGGGCTGTGGGCATGGCCGCTCCTGTCCGCGTTCACTCGAATGGCACTCGAATGGCTGGCGTGCGCGGGGATGACGCGCACGCTGCGGGGGTGTGCGCGAGGACGTGTGCCGCCGGGTCGGCTGTGTACGCGGGTAGCCTTCCCACCGCTTTCGCGCGGTCAACCCGGCGCCGTGTTAACTACTGGGTCGTAAACCGGACGCCGCGCGCGTCCGGCGCCCGGCGTCGGGCGTGCGGCGTCACACGAGTCACCGGGTACCCGCGCTCCGGCGACTCGCACCTCCCGGTGGGTTCGCCACCCCGGAAGCCTCTCCCGGCCGGCCCGGGCCCACAAGGTCGCCCGAGGGGGTGAAATCAGCCATATCCATGCGCAGCGGGCGGGATTGCCGGGACCGACGGGACCCCTGGGGCGGCGCCGGGGACCCTCGGACGCGTGCGCCGGACCGCGCGACGACCCCGTGCGCCGTGGCAGGACGGAGCTCCGGGCCGTTACCGTCGTCAGTGGTTGAGCGGCGCACACCGTGGTGCGGCGTCCCCTCGGATTCGCAACTCCCCTGTAAAGGTGGAACGCGTGAAGGCCATTCGTCGGTTCACCGTACGTCCCGTCCTCCCCGACTCCCTGCGACCCCTGCACGACCTCGCGCGCAATCTGCGCTGGTCGTGGCACACCGAGACCCAGGAGCTCTTCCGGTCCGTCGACCCCGAGGGGTGGCGACCGGAGGATGCCGACCCGGTGCGGCTCCTCGGCTCCGTCTCCGCCTCCCGGCTGGCCGAACTCGCCCGCGACGAGGAGTTCCTCGGCCGCCTCGGCGAGGCCGCCGAGGAGCTCGACGGCTACCTCACCGGCCCCCGGTGGTATCAGAACCAGCTCGCCCAAGGCGGCCAACTCCCCAGCTCTGTCGCCTATTTCTCGCCCGAGTTCGGAGTGACCGCGGCCCTGCCGCAGTACTCCGGCGGACTCGGCATCCTGGCCGGCGACCACCTCAAGGCCGCCAGCGACCTCGGCGTCCCGCTCATCGGCGTCGGCCTGCTCTACCGGCACGGCTACTTCCGCCAGTCGCTCTCCCGCGACGGCTGGCAGCAGGAGACCTATCCGGTGCTCGACCCCAACGAACTCCCGGTCACCCTGCTGCGCGAACACGACGGCACCCCCGCCCGGGTGGTGCTCGCCCTGCCCGGCGGACGCTCCTTGCACGCCTGCGTCTGGAAGGCCCAGGTCGGCCGGGTTCCCCTCCTCATGCTCGACTCCGACGTGGAGGAGAACGCCCCCGGCGAACGCGACGTCACCGACCGGCTCTACGGCGGCGGCAGCGACCACCGCCTCCTGCAGGAGATGCTGCTCGGCATCGGCGGGGTGCGTGCCGTACGCGCCTGGTGCCGCCTCACCGGCGCACCCGCGCCCGAGGTGTTCCACACCAACGAGGGACACGCCGGATTCCTCGGCCTCGAACGCATCCGGGAACTCAACCAAGCCGAGCAGGTGTCCGGCCAACTCGGCCGCGAGGGACTCGACTTCGACTCCGCACTCGAAATCGTCCGGGCCGGCGCCGTCTTCACCACGCACACCCCCGTCCCCGCCGGCATAGACCGATTCGACCGCCAACTCGTCGCCCGCCACTTCGGCGACGACGGCGAACTCCCCGGTGTCCCCGTCGACCGTGTACTCGCCCTCGGCGAGGAGACGTACGAGGGCGGCACCCCCGGCATCTTCAACATGGCGGTCATGGGCCTGAGGCTCGCCCAGCGCGCCAACGGCGTTTCCACCCTGCACGGAGCCGTCAGCCGGGAGATGTTCTCCGGGCTCTGGCCGGGATTCGACCCGGCGGAGGTGCCCATCACCTCCGTCACCAACGGCGTGCACGCCCCGACCTGGGTCGCCCCCGAAGTGCTCGGCCTGGGCGCCCGCCAGGTCGGCGAGGAGCGCGCCCGGGACGCGCTCGCCGGGGGCGAGGTGGCCACCGGGAACGGCGCCGACCGCACCGCCACGCCCCGCCGCTGGGACGCGGTGGCGGCCATCGGCGACCGCGAGATCTGGGACCTGCGCCGGGTCCTTCGCGAGCAGCTCGTCACCGAGGTCCGAAGGCGGCTCTACGCCTCCTGGCGCAGGCGCGGCGCCGGCACCGCCGAACTCGGCTGGATCGACGGAGTCCTCGACCCGGACGTCCTCACCATCGGCTTCGCCCGCCGGGTCCCCTCGTACAAGCGGCTCACCCTGATGCTCCGCGACAAGGACCGGCTCACCCGGCTGCTGCTCCACCCCACCCGGCCCATCCAGATCGTCGTCGCCGGCAAGGCGCACCCCGCCGACGACGGCGGGAAGCGGCTGATCCAGGAGCTGGTCCGGTTCGCCGACGACGCCAAGGTCCGCCACCGGATCGTGTTCCTGCCCGACTACGGCATGGCCATGGCGCAGAAGCTCTACCCCGGCTGCGACGTCTGGCTCAACAACCCGCTGCGCCCGCTGGAGGCCTGCGGTACGAGCGGGATGAAGGCCGCCCTCAACGGCAGCCTCAACCTCTCGGTGCGCGACGGCTGGTGGGACGAGTGGTTCGAGCCGGACTTCGGCTGGGCCATCCCCACCGCCGACGGTTCCGCGGTGGACGACGACCGGCGCGACGAACTGGAGGCCGACGCCCTCTACGCGCTGATCGAGGACCGGGTCGCGCCGCGCTTCTACGACCGGGGGGATGACGGGCTGCCCGAGCGGTGGATCGAGATGGTCCGCCGTACCCTGGCCGCCCTCGGCCCCAAGCTCCTCGCCGGACGCATGGTCCGGGAGTACGTGGAGCGGCTCTACGCCCCTGCCGCGGTGTCACGGCGCGCGCTCGACGTCCCGGCGGCACGCGACCTCGCCGCGTGGAAGTCGAAGGTGCGGGCGGCCTGGCCGCAGGTGGCCGTCGACCACGTCGAAACGGTCACCGACACCGCCGTGAGCGGCTCGGCGGAGCTGGGCGCGACCCTCGCGCTACGGGTCAGGATCGTGCTCGGCGGCCTCGCCCCGGAGGACCTGGAGGTGCAGGTCGTGGCCGGGCGGGTGGACTCCGGCGACGCGCTCGTCGACGCCCAGATCACCCCGCTGAAGGTGACCGGCGCCGGTGACCTGGAGGACCACCGGGTGTACGAGGGACCGCTGTCCCTGGACCGCACCGGCCCGTACGGCTACACCGTGCGGGTCCTGCCCTCGCACCCGCTGCTGGCCTCCGGGGCCGAACTCGGCCTGGTGGCACTGCCGGACGCGAGCGTCGGTGAGGAGGAGGGCGGCCCGGTGCTGCGCTGACGGGCGGGGGCGCGGGGACGCCCCGCGCCCCCCGGCGGCAGGACGCGGAAGGCCCCGGCCGCCGGCCCCGAGACGTTCGGGCCGACGAGAGACAGGTCGCCGCTCTGGAAGGGGCGTTGACCAGCGGACGGGACCGCAAGGC
>NZ_JBSFVR010000351.1:0-7836 GCF_053592415.1 Streptomyces sp. NPDC002690
ACAGCAGGCCGTGCAGGTCGCTGCGGTGGATGACCATGTACGGGTAGCCGTAGCGCTTCTCCAGGTCACGCAGGTCGAGCGGCGGCCCGGCTCGCCCCCCTGGTACGCCCCGGGCCCCGGCACGGCCACTTCGGCATCCGGATGCTCGCCCTGCCGTGTTACGTCGAAGCCGCCGTACTGGCCGGCCGGGACGCCGAATGGGCTGACGAACTCGCCGACGCCGTACGAGAGTTCTCCATCTGGACCAGCCGCACCACGGACCCGCACGCCCCCGCCCAACTCGCCCGCTGCCGCGCACTGCTGGCCCCCGCCGACGAGGCGGAGGCGCGCTACGCCCAGGCGCTCGCCCATCACGACCGGGCCGGCGGCGACTTCGAGCGCGCCCGTACCCAACTCCTGTACGGCCAGTGGCTGCGCAGACGGCGGCGTACCCGGGAGGCGCGCGGCCCGCTCCGCGACGCCCTGGTCGGCTTCGAACGCTGCTCCGCACGCGCCTGGGTGGACCGGGCCGCCGGTGAACTGCGCGCCGCGGGCGAGGCGGTGGACGCCCCGGCCGCCGACGCCGGTCCCGCGGCGGCGCTCACCCCCCAGCAGCAGCGGATCGCCCGCTGCGTGACGGAGGGGGCCACCAACCGGGAGATAGCCCGGCGGCTTTCGGTCAGCCCGCGCACGGTCGACCACCATCTGCGCAATATCTTCGCCGCCCTGGGGGTCCGCTCCCGCACCGAACTGGCCCGGGTGATGGACCGTTGGCCGTGAGGAAGACGGGAGTGGGACGATCCGGCCATGGACCGACCGCCCTACTCCGCTGCTTGGCTCGCGCGATGGCGTCAGGAGATCACGGACGTGGTGGGCGCGATGCTCCTGACCTTCGAGGAGACGCACGGCTTCGCGCCCGGTGACCACCGGGTCCGGGTCGCCGACGAGGACGACCGTCGTGCCGCCCGGGACCTGGCCCGGGAGTCTCTGGCGTTCGGTGATCTGCTGACGTTCTACGAGTCCTTCGGCGCGGTCGCCCTGCCGGACGTGGGCAACGGCTACTTCATCCACTCGGCGCGCGAGCTGCTGCGCCGGCTTTCGGAGGAAGGCGCCGTCTTCATGCCGGAGGCCGATGACCCGCACGGCCTGGTGATCGGATCGGACGGAGGGGGCGGCCTGTTCGTCGCCGACCGGGGCGGCGCGATCCACCGGACGCGGACGGCCGCCCCGGGCGGGGCGGAATTCGACAGGGTCGCGGACGATCTGCCGGAGTTTCTCGATCTCCTGCGCGGAGCCGTGGTCCGATTCGCGGAGACGGGCGAAACCGGCCTCTCGTAGGAACCCTGGGCGCGGAGCTCCGAGGGGCCTCCGTTCTTCCCCGGCGCGGGCCCGGCGCGGTCCTGTCCCGTCCGTGCCGTCCGTGCCGTCCGTGCCGTCCGTGCCGTCCGTGCCGTCCGTGCCGTCCGTGCCGTCCGTGCCGTCCGTGCCATCCGTGCCGTCCGTCCCCTCGCATCCTGCCGCCCTCGTGGCCGAATGTGTCCGGGAGGTTGCCGGACCGTGATGATAAGAACCACGCACACCCCTAGGTACCGACTGGCCGGTATGCCATTCTGCGGGCGTCAGGATCGTTCGGTTGCGCTCGCGCCCCTGCCGGGCCGGGTGCCCGGGCCGGTGCCCAACGGCCCGGCCGATTCCCGGTGGAGGCCCCCATGCCACAGGTCGTACGTCCTCGGATCAGGGCGCTGCACGCGACGCCCCCCGTGACGCCGCTGCCCCAGCGATTCCGCTCGCTGGCGGACCGGGAGGCGATCGAGGTGCTGCACCGCTCGGCCCGGGTACTGCTCGAAGAGCTGCCCGAGCTGACGGAACGGCTGGTCGAGGTGTTGTACGAGCAGGAGCCCGGCTACCGTACGGCGATCGAGTCCACCCGCGCCGACATCTGGCAGGAGGTCCACCACTCCCTGCGCCACAACGTCGGCTCGCTGATCCAGCCCCGCGAGTTCCGCGAGGCGGCCCACCGCACCACCCGCTGGATCGGCGAGATCAGGGCCGAGCAGGGCGTGCCGCTCGACGCCGTCCTGCACGCGTTCCGCCTCGGTGGGGCGATGGTGTGGCAGGGGCTCGTGGACGAGACCGCCCGCCGTGACCCCGAGGACGTCCGTCTCCTCGTCCATGTCGCCGCCGACGTGTGGAACTTCGTCGACGAACACTGTGGAGTCCTCACCGACGCCTACCGGCAGGCGGAACAGCGCATCGACTGGCGCCGCGAGAACCGGCAGCGGCTCATGACCGCCGCCCTGCTGGACGGCACCGCCCGCATCGCCGACCTGCCCGACGCCGCGACGGCGCTGGGGCTGCGGGAGGACGGCCGGTACGCGGTCCTCGCCGTACGTACGGCCCAGCGCACCCCGCACGCCGCGACCTCCCCGCCCGTGGTCCTCCCGGACGGGGTCGTCGCACTCTGGCACACCGGGCCCGAGGTCGAACTGGCCGTCGTGGCACTGGAATCCGCCGACGCGACCGCGACCGCGACCGCGACCGCGGGCACGGACGCGAGCGCGGGCGCTCCGCAGGGGTGCGCCGGGACGGGTACGGGAACGGGAGGCGTACTGGCCCGCCTTGCCGCGGACATGACCGCCCCGGCGGGTACGGCCGTCGGGATCGGCTCCGCCGTCGAGGGGCTCGCCGCGCTCGGCGAGGCCCGGCGGCTCGCCGAGACCGCCCTGCGGGCCTGCCCGGCCTCCGGCGGCGTCGTCCTGCTCGACGAGCACCTGCCGACCGCGCTGGTCGTCTCCTCGCCCGCCCTCGGGACCGCGCTCGCCCAACGGGTGCTGGGCCCCCTCGACGGCATCGACCCCGCCGACCGGGACGTCCTCATCGAGACGCTCACCGCCTGGCTCGAAGCCGACGGCTCGGCCCAGCGCGCCGGGGCGCGGCTCTACTGCCACCGCAACACCGTGCTGAACCGGCTGCGACGGTTCGAGCAGCTCTCCGGACGCTGTCTGACCCGCCCGGCGGACGCGGTGGAGGTCTGCCTGGCGCTGGCGGCCCGGCGGTTGCTCGGCGACTGACGCCGGTCAGGGTGTCAGGAAGGCGAGTTCGAGCGGTTCGGATGTGCCGGCACACAGGGTGCGGGCCCGCCCCCTGTACCGGCGCATCCGTGAACGCCCTTTCCCTGTACGGGGATCGGTTCCTCTGGTGGCGTACCCGTCATGTCCTCCCTTACCGACGCGCGGTCCCTCGCAGTGGTGATCTTCCTCGGGTTCGTCGCTCTCTCCCTGCTGCTCTGCGGGCTCGCCGCGGCCGACCAGGACGACCCGGAACACTTCTACGCCGGCGGCGGCGCCGCCCTCGGGCCCGTCGGCGGGGGACTCGCCATCGCCGGGGACTACATCTCCGCCGCCACCCTGCTCTCCACCACCGGCTCCGTGGCGCTCGCCGGGTTCGACGGAGTGACCTTCGCGCTCGCGACCGTCGCCTCACTGGTGCTCGTCATGCGCGTCCTCTCCGAACGGCTGCGCGCGGCAGGGGTGTTCACCCTCGGCGACTTCCTCGCGAAACGGCTCCAAGACCCCTCGGTCCGCAGGGCCCTGGGGGTCGCCACCCTCGCCGTGCTGGCCCCCCTCCTGCTCGTCCAGCTCACCACCGCGGGCAAGGTGATGGCCGCCATGTTCGGGCTGCCGGACGGGGCGGTCACCGGATGCACCGTCGCCAGCGGGGCCCTGATGGTCGGCTACTCCGCCTTCGGCGGGATGCGCGGCACCGGATACGTCCAGATCCTCAAGGTCGGCGTGGTGGTGGCCGTCGTCACCCTGCTCGCCGGGCTCGTCCTCGCCCGGTACGGCTGGTCGCCCCTCGCCCTCTTCGACGCCGCGCGCGAGGGCAGCGGGGCCGGCTCCCACTACGCCTCGCCCGGCGCCCAGTTCGGCCGTACCGGCACCGGGGCGCTGGACCTGACCGGGTTCCTGGTCACCCTGGTCCTGGGGGCCGCCTGCATGCCGCACCTCACGATGCGCCTGCACCCCCTGCGCGACGCGCGCACCGCGCGCCGGGTGCGCGTCTGGGCCGTCGCCCCGGTCGCCGTCCTCTGCGCCGGGATCGTCGTCGTGGGACTCGGCGCCTCGGCCCTGCTCGGCGCGGACGTACTGCGCGCCGGGGACCCCGGCGGCAACACCGCCCTGCTGATGGTGACCGGCGCGCTCGACCCCGGCGCGGCGGGGCCCCGCCAGAGCCTGCTGTTCGCCCTCGTCGCCTGCGCCGCCTTCGCCACCACCCTCGCCGCGGTGGCCGGCATCACCCTCGCCGCCGCCTCCAGCGTCGCCCGGGACTTCGGGGCGCACTCCGGCGCCCAGGGGGAGGGCCGGGCGTCCGCCCGGGAGATCCGCCGGGCCCGCTGGGCCGTCCTCGCGATCGGCGCGCTCGCCGTCCTCGTCTCCGCGTACACCCATGAGCGCAACCCGCAGGTCCTGCTTTCGCTCTCCTTCGCGGCCGCCGCGTCCGTCCTGCCGCCGGTCCTGCTGAACGCCCTCTTCCGGCCCGGCTTCACCGCACGCGGGGTGCGCTGGACCGTCTACGGCACCCTGCCGCTGATCCTGCTGCTGATGGCGTCGTCACCGGCGGTCTCCGGCACCCCGATCGCGCTCTTCCCGGACCACGACTTCCACTGGTTCCCGTTGCAGACCCCGGGGCTCGTCACCGTCCCGGCCGGCTTCCTGCTGGCCTTCCTCGGCTCCCGACGCCCCGCCCGCACACGCCGCGACGAGGCCACCGGACCGGCCCGCCACAAGGTGCGGGCCACCGTCACGCACGGTCGCGGCGCGCCCCGGACCTGACAGGAGGACGTACGCCGGGGCCGCCCCTCACATCCCCAGCTGCGACAGCTGGAGCCGCTCCACCGCGTCCTCGTCGCCCTCCAGGCCCACCGTCGTCGCCGACTGCCGCCCGAACGCGAAGAGCAGCAGCTCGCCCGGCTCCCCGGTCACCGTCACCACCGGCGTGCCCTTGCGCGCCACCGCCGTCCGCCCGTCCGGGCGGCGCAGCACCAGCCCCACCGGTGAACGGTGCCCCAGCATCCGGGCGGTCCGCTCCATGCGCGCCCACAGGACATCGGCGAACACCGGGTCCAGCTCCCGCCGGGACCAGTCGGGCTGAGCTCGGCGGACGTCCTCGGCGTGCACGTAGAACTCCACCGTGTTGGCCGCCTCGTCCACCTGCTTCAGCCCGAACGGGGAGAAGCGCGGCGGCCCCGTGCGGACGAGCTGGATCAGCTCCTCGTACGGCTTCTCCGCGTACTCCTGCCGCACCCGCTCCATACGGCCCTTCAGCGGGCCCAGCACGATCCCGGCAGCCGCGTCCGCCCGGCGCTCGCGCACCACCACGTGAGCGGCCAGATCCCGGGTCAGCCAGCCGTCGCACAGGGTCGGCGCCCCGGGGCCCGCCGCCTCCAACAGGTCGGCCAGCAGTAGACGTTCACGCTTCGCATGGGTCGACATGCCAGCCAGCCTACGACCGCGGCACACGGTCCGCCCAGTGGACCGGGCACCTTCCGGCGCCGGTGCGCGCGGCACAATGGGGCCCATGAGCAGCACGCCCCCGTCCGGCACGCCCGGTAACCCGCCCGCAGGCACCCTCGATCCCGCCGTGGCCGCGCGCCTCAAGCGCGGCGCCGACGGACTCGTCCCCGCGATCGCCCAGCAGTACGACACCGGTGAGGTGCTCATGCTCGGCTGGATGGACGACGAGGCCCTGCACCGCACCCTGACCACCGGCCGCTGCACCTACTGGTCCCGCAGCCGTCAGGAGTACTGGGTCAAGGGCGACACCTCCGGCCACACCCAGCGTGTCGTCTCCGTCGCCCTGGACTGCGACGCCGACACGGTCCTCGTCAAGGTCGACCAGACGGGCGCCGCCTGCCACACCGGCGCGCGCACCTGCTTCGACCGCGACGTCCTGCTCGACACCGACACCCAGTGAGGCCGGCCGACATGGATCTCGACACCTTCCGCAAGCTGGCCGTCGACCGGCGCGTCATCCCCGTCGTCCGGCGGCTCCTCGCGGACGGCGACACCCCGGTCGGGCTCTACCGGAAACTCGCCGACGAGCGCCCCGGCACCTTCCTGCTGGAATCCGCGGAGAACGGCCGCACCTGGTCGCGGTACTCCTTCATCGGGGTCAGCAGCCACGCCACCCTCACCGCCCGCGACGGCCAGGCCCACTGGATCGGTACCCCGCCGGTGGGCGTCCCGCTGGACGGCGACCCGCTCCAGGCGCTCCGCGCCACCACCGAGGCGCTGCACACCCCCCGCGACCTCGCGGGCACCGAGGGACTGCCGCCCTTCACCGGCGGCATGGTCGGCTACCTCGGCTACGACATCGTGCGCCGCCTGGAGCGCATCGGTGACCACGGCGGCGACGACCTCGGCCTCCCCGAGCTGACCATGATGCTCACCTCCGACCTCGCCGTGCTCGACCACTGGGACGGCACCGTCCTGCTGATCGCCAACGCGATCAACCACAACGACCTGGAGAGCGGCGTCGAGGAGGCGTACGCCGACGCCGTCGCCCGGCTCGACGCCATGGAGCGGGACCTGCGCCGCCCCGTCGAGAACGCCCCGGCCGTCCTGCCCCCCTCCGAGTTGCCGCCGTACACCGCCCTCTGGGGCGGCCCGGCCTACCAGGAGGCCGTCGAGGACATCAAGGAACGCATCCGGGCAGGCGAGGCCTTCCAGGTCGTGCCCTCCCAGCGCTTCGAGACGCCCTGCACCGCGAGCGCGCTCGACGTCTACCGGGTGCTGCGGGCCACCAACCCGTCCCCGTACATGTACCTCTTCCGGTTCGACGGCTTCGACGTCGTCGGCTCCAGCCCGGAAGCCCTGGTCAAGGTCGAGGACGGCCGCGCCATGGTCCACCCCATCGCCGGAACCCGGCACCGGGGCGCCACCCCTCAGGAGGACCAGGCCCTCGCCGAGGAACTCCTCGCCGACCCCAAGGAACGCGCCGAGCACCTCATGCTCGTCGACCTCGGCCGCAACGACCTCGGCCGCGTCTGCGAACCCGGCAGCGTGGAAGTGGTCGACTTCATGTCCGTCGAGAAGTACTCCCACGTGATGCACATCGTCTCGACCGTCACCGGCCGCGTCGCCGAGGACCGCACCGCCTTCGACGTCCTCACCGCCTGCTTCCCCGCCGGAACCCTCTCCGGGGCGCCCAAGCCGCGCGCCATGCAGATCATCGAGGAGCTCGAACCCAACCGCAGGGGACTGTACGGAGGCTGCGTCGGCTACCTCGACTTCGCCGGCGACTCCGACACCGCCATCGCCATCCGCACCGCGCTGCTCCGCGACGGCACCGCGTACGTCCAGGCCGGAGCCGGCGTGGTCGCCGACTCCGACCCGGTGGCCGAGGACAACGAGTGCCGCAACAAGGCCGCCGCGGTGCTCCGCGCCGTCCACACGGCCAACCGGCTCCGCGACCACGGAGCGCCCACCGGGTGACCCCGGCCGGCCCCGGCCGATCAGGGGCCACCCGACGGGCGCGGTGGCGGTAGGGGATAGTGGAAGGCGTGAGCGCCGTCCCCGTACCCCAGCCCCGTGCCCGTACCACCGCGTCCGACGCCCCCGGCAGCCGCCGGAGCCTGGCCCTCGGGCTGCTCCTCGGCGCCCTCGGGTCCGCCGTCGTCCTGCTCGCCTCCGGGCAGACCTGGGCCCGGGGCGAGGCGGCCGTCGCCGGCGGCAGCCTCCCGCTGACGGCCGCCGGCCAGGACGTCACCGGTGCCCCCGCCGCGCTGGCGATCGTCGGGCTCGCTCGGCCGCATCCCGGTGGGCGCGCTGACGGACAAGTACGGGGCGAGGCTGATGT
>NZ_JBSFVR010000352.1:0-7813 GCF_053592415.1 Streptomyces sp. NPDC002690
CAGGCCACGTACATCGTCGACAAGCTGGGACTGGAGGACGGCTCGAAGAAGGGCCCCTTCAACATCGAGCTGTTCGCCGGCGCCCGCTCCGGCAGCTCCCGTCGCCCCGGCGTCCGCCGCGCCGACCGGGGGGCAGGACATGGCACAGGGTGCCGGGCAGGTGCGGAGCATCTGGCCGGAGATCCTGGAGGCGGTGAAGAACCACCGCCGCTTCACCTGGATTCTGCTCAGCCAGAATGCCCAGGTCACCGGGTTCGACGGCACCACGCTCCAGATCGGTTTCGCCAACGCGGGCGCTCGCGACACGTTCGCGAGCAGTGGCAGCGAGGCGGTGCTGCGCCAGGCGCTCGCCGAGCGGTTCAACGCGCAGTGGCGCGTCGAGGCGATCGTCGATCCTTCCGGTGGCGGTGGCCAGCCGATGCAGGGTGGTGGCGGGCGGCCCGGTGGCGGCGCCCCCGCGTACCAGGCCCCGGCGTACCAGGCCGCGCCCCCGCAGTCGTACGAGCAGCGGCCCGCGCCCGCCCCGGCGCCCCAGCAGCCCCAGTCGTCCCCGCCGCCTCAGCAGTCCCAGCAGTCCCAGGGTGGGCAGGGAGGTTCCGGGCCCGCGTCCGGGGCGTACGAGCGGTCCGCGCCCGAGCCGGTGCACACCGTCGCGCCGGAGGACGACACCCCGGAGGCCGACGACCCCGACCTCGTGGACTCGGCGCTCTCCGGCCACGAGCTGATCGTCCGCGAGCTCGGTGCCACGGTCGTGGAGGAGTTCACCAACGAGTAGCGCGGGCGGGGGAGCGGGCTCCGGAGGGGGCCTCCGGGCGCCTGCGCCGCGTCGCCGGCCGCCGGAGCCTCCCGTCCACGGACCGGCGGCCGTCGAGGCCCCTCGCCCCCGGCGGTTAGGCTGCACCCCGTGAAGGTCCTCGTCATCGGCGGCGGCGCCCGCGAACACGCCCTGTGCCGCTCTCTTTCCCTCGACCCCCAGGTCACCGCTCTGTACTGCGCTCCCGGCAACGCCGGTATCGCGGAGGTGGCCGAACTGCGCCCCGTCGACGCGCTCGACGGTGACGCCGTCGCGCGCCTCGCCGCCGAACTGGGTGCCGGGCTGGTGGTCGTCGGCCCGGAGGCGCCGCTTGTCGCCGGGGTCGCCGACGCCGTGCGGGCGGCCGGCATCCCCTGCTTCGGCCCGTCCGGTGAGGCGGCGCGGCTCGAAGGGTCCAAGGCGTTCGCCAAGGACGTGATGGCCGGGGCCGGCGTCCCGACCGCGCGGAGCTACGTCTGCACCACCGCCGAGGAGATCGACCACGCGCTCGACGCCTTCGGCGCCCCGTACGTCGTCAAGGACGACGGACTCGCCGCCGGCAAGGGCGTCGTCGTGACCGACGACGTCGAGGCGGCCCGCACCCACGCGCTCGCCTGCGACCGGGTCGTCATCGAGGAGTTCCTCGACGGTCCCGAGGTGAGCCTCTTCGCGATCACCGACGGCACCACCGTGGTGCCGCTCCAGCCGGCCCAGGACTTCAAGCGCGCCCTCGACGGCGACGAGGGCCCGAACACCGGCGGCATGGGTGCCTACTCCCCGCTGCCGTGGGCGGACCCGAAGCTGGTCGACGAGGTGCTGGAGACGGTTCTCCAGCCCACCGTCGACGAGCTGCACCGGCGCGGTACGCCGTTCTCCGGCCTCCTCTACGCGGGACTCGCGCTGACTTCGCGCGGCGTGCGCGTCATCGAGTTCAACGCGCGCTTCGGCGACCCCGAGACCCAGGTGGTCCTGGCCCGTCTGAAGACCCCGCTCGCTGGTCTGCTGCTCGCCTCGGCCAACGGCACGCTGGACGAGGTACCGCCGCTGAACTGGCGCGAGGACGCCGCCGTCACGGTGGTCATCGCCTCGTACAACTATCCGGACACCCCCCGCACCGGCGACCCGATCGACGGCCTCGCCGACGTGGCGGCCCAGGACGCCCCGCACGCGTACGTCCTGCACGCCGGGACGAAGGCGGACGGCCGTACGGTCCTGAGCGCGGGCGGCCGGGTCCTGTCGGTGACGGCGACCGGCCCGGACCTCGGCAAGGCCCGCGAGCGCGCCTACGCGGCCCTCGGCCGCATCCGCCTCGACGGCTCCCAGCACCGTACGGACATCGCGCAGAAGGCCGCGGAGGACGCAGGGGCCTGATACCCGCCCCCCCCGGACCTGGTCCCGCACGGACCGGGCCCACCCCGCCCGACCCGGTGGCGGCCGAGTGGCATCTCGGCCGCCACCGGCGTTGTGCGGGGTCCATCGGTGTGTCCGCGGGGCCGCGGACAGCTTCCGCAGGCCGCACCGGCGTTTCCGCGGGCCCAGCCGTCACCGGACCGTCCGACGCGACACGAGCCGCAGGACGCGCTTCGGGTTGCGCCCCGGATTGCGCTTCCGGTGCGCCGGAGCACGCCCCGGCGTAGGAGCTGTGCGCGCGGGGACAAGGGCTTGCCCATCCATGGCGATAAGTCAGCAGCTTTACCCAAAGCCATTCCATCGGGTGACGGCTGAGCCATCCGGATGACGCCCGAGAAACCCCCAACTAGGGTGCGGCGCAAGGATTCCGGCACTTGGCCCACTGACATTGCGATGTCCGAGGGCGGTGCCACAGTGGGGGAGTGAGCAACACCGTCGCGGGGGCAGAGGGGGTGACTTCCGGTCGTGTCCGGTACGGAGACTGGTGAGGACCTGGGCATGCGGGCCGCCCGGGCGCGGGCCCTCGCACTGCTGCGCATCCGCAGCCGTGCGGTAGCGCTGGCGATCCTGCCCGCAGCGGTGGCCGTGGTCATGATCGCCGCCACCGCGCAGGGGCATTTGTCCGGTGTCGGCTGGAACACCGCCCGTTGGGCGGTGGGCGCGACGGCCGTCGTGTTCCTGCTGCTGGCGGCGGGGGTCGCCGTCACCGTCGCGCGGGCCCGCCCGGCGCTCAGCCCGACCGTCGCGGTGGACGAGAAGTCGGCCCCCGACCTCTACCGGCTCGTGCGCGAGCTGGCCGACCGCATGGGCGTGCCCGCGCCCTCGGCGATAGCGCTCACCCCCGACTGCGACAGCTGGCTGGAGGACCGCACCCACCCGACGGTGCGGAGCGGGTCCGCCGCCGGGACCAAGGAGCAGGCCGGTGAGCGGCGCGACCGCGAGCGGGCGGCGCCGGTGCTGGTCATCGGGTCGCCGTTCCTGTGGTGGATGCGCGTCGGAGAGCTGCGCGCGGTACTCGCCCCCGTGGTCGCCGGTACGGGCCTGGCCGCGCACCCCGACATAGCCGCCGCCCGGAGGTTCGTCCGTGGTCTGGACGGCGTCGTCGCGGACGCCGGGGGCCCCGGAGCCGGGTCCGCGCGGTCAAACGTTTCGCCCTCCGGCGTGTTCGGCCGGCTGCCGCGCGCCTTCACCGGCTGGGCGGCCCGGCTGATGCTCCGCAGCTGTCGCGGGCACGCCGCCGAGATGGAGCGGTGCGTCGCGCTCTCCGCCTCGCTGCGCGCTCAGGGCGTGGACTACGGCGTACGGGCGGTCGCCCAGGAGCAGGTCGGGCTCGTCTACGCGGGCTGGGACCGGTTGCTGACCCGCGTCGCACTGCCCGCCTGGCGGATGGGCCGGTGGCCGGCGCGGCTGGACGCGGGGGTGGTGTCCGCGCTCACCGAGCTGTCCCGGCGCGACCGGCTCGCGGAGGGGTTCGCCGCGCGCTTGGGCGAGCGCCCCGCCTGCGATCTCCTCGAAGAGCCCGGCCTCGCCGACGAGGCCGCTTCCCTGCTCGCCGCGCGGCTCTTCCACGGCGGCCCGGCCCAGGGCGGCGAGTGGTCGCCGGTCGACTGGCAGCGGTATCCGGAGGAGGTCGTCGACCGGAAGTGGCGCACGGAGGCCGCCCGGCTGCACGGCGTCATGGACTCCCTCGCCATGGACTCCCCCGGCACGGCGGCTCCCGGCACGGCGGGCCCCGGCACGGCGGCTCCGGGCGCTGCGGCCCCAGGTCCCGGCTCTCCGGCGGGAGGCCCGGGTGCGGTCGCGCCCGTTCCTGGCGGTGCTCCCGTTCCTGGCGGTGCTCCCGCCGTACGCCCCTCGGCCGTCCGTACCGTCGACGCCGGGGCGCCGACGCTGGCCCGGGTCATCGACCACCTTGCGGCCCGGGGCGGCGGCGAGGAACTCGCGGCGGCCGTGGGGGCAGCCGTCGCCCGCGAGGAGGCCGCGGAGGCCGCCGCGCGCGCCGGGGCGTCCGCCACCGGTTCGGCGAACGGCGCGACGGACGGCACGGGCGCCGGCACGTCGAACGGCCCGGCCGTCGATCCGCTCGACCTCTGGGGTCCCGGCCCGCTCCCGCTCTTCCCGCTCCAGCCGCCCCGCACGGGCACGGAGCTGCTCGCAGACCACGTCACGGCCATGGTCTGCTGCGCGGCCGTGGACACGGCGGGTGCGGCTCCCGGCCTCGACTGGCTGGACGGTCCCGCCCTGCTGGTCGACGGGGCGCGCCGGACGGATCTGGGCACTCCGGTGCTCAGCCTGGTGGAAGACGGCGACGCGGAGCCGTTGCGTTCCTGGCTCTCCGAGCTGGGCATCCGGGAGGACAAGCCGGTCCGCCTGGTCTGACGCCCCGTCCCGCCCAGACCTGTCCCGCACAGCCCGGCCCGACTCCCACCCCTCCCTGCTCATCCCGGCTGCCCAGCCTCGCCCGACCCCTTCCCGTCCCATCCCATCCCATCCCCGCCCGGCCCCGCCCGACTCCCGTCCGGCCCCGCCCGACTCCCGTCCGGGCCGCGCCGGTGGGGTACCCGCCGCGCGTTCGGCCACGCCGGCGAAGCCCGGCGCTCGGGCTGGTCCGTGCGCCCCGCGCGGACCCAACACGCCCCCCGGATACGGAAATGTGTCCCAGTCCGCCGCAACAGGCCCTCTGTATACGGAAATATGGCACCGTGTACGCAATCGGTCCGCGCACGCGGTGCCGGAAGGGCCCTGCCCCGCGCCCCGCGCACGCGCCGTCGTCCGGCGCGCACCGCCGTGCGCGCGCTGGCGCGGACCCCGGTGCGGGCCCAATACCCGGAAGGCTAGGTTCCGTTCACGTCAATTCACGACGAACGGTGACGAGCCGCATGCGTTATGTGATGTGCTGGGATCAGCCCTGACACAGGGCGCACCAGAGTGGTACGGGGGACGTGAGGGAGGGGCCGATCATGGGGGCGGAGCACAGTCGCCGATGGGAGTCGGGTGCCCTCGCGCACGCCGTGAGCGATCCGTTCGGGCAGGGGCCGTTGCCCTGGCTGCGCGGGAGCGAGAACTACTTGAACGACACGGGGCAGGTCGTCCCCTGGTACGCCGACCCGGACCTGGGGCGCAGTGGCGGTGGCCCGCGCACGGCCGATGACGTGCACCGACAGGTGAAGGGTTTCGCGTCGCCCGGGGCGGCGGCGCCCGGGGAGGCCATCGACTTCCACATCACGGTCGACCCGCCGCAGCAGTTCTACGTGGACAT
Source organism: Streptomyces sp. NPDC002690 (assembly GCF_053592415.1). Taxonomy (NCBI): domain Bacteria; kingdom Bacillati; phylum Actinomycetota; class Actinomycetes; order Kitasatosporales; family Streptomycetaceae; genus Streptomyces; species Streptomyces sp. NPDC002690. The sequence goes on from NZ_JBSFVR010000352.1 coordinate 5,463, forward strand.
CTACCGCATCGGCCACTACGGCGGCGACGGCGCCCGGAAAATCACCACCAGTCCGCGCCAGTCGGGCATCGTGCAACCTCCTCCGCTCGCCGCCGACAAGACTGTTTCCTGCCACCATTGGTGGCTTTCCTGGCGGCTGCAGATCCCGGCCCTCTGGTCGGTGGGCGCCTATGTCGCCGTACTGACCACCGTCGACGGCCACCGCTCGCACGTCCCGTTCACGGTCCGGGACGACCACCCCGCGGATCTGCTGCTGTTGCTCCCGGACATCACCTGGCAGGCGTACAACCTCTATCCCGAGGACGGCCGGACGGGTGCCAGTCTCTACCACGCGTGGGACGAGAAGGGCGGGCTGCTGGGCGAGGAGGAGGCGGCGGTGACGGTCTCCTTCGACCGCCCGTACGCGGGCGCCGGGCTGCCGCTCCACGTCGGCCACGCCTACGACTTCATCCGCTGGGCCGAGCGGTACGACTACAGCCTCGCTTACGCGGACGCCCGCGATCTGCACGCCGGCCGTGTCGACCCGGGCCGTTACCGGGGCCTGGTCTTCCCCGGACACGACGAGTACTGGTCCGTCCCGATGCGGCGCACCGCGGAGCTGGCGCGGGACACCGGGACCTCGCTGGTCTTCCTCTCGGCCAACACCATGTACTGGCAGGTGTCCCTCGCCGCGTCCCCGTCCGGGGTGCCCGACCGCCTGCTCACCTGCCGCAAACGGCAGGGGCCGGGGAGGCCCGCGCTGTGGCGGGAGGTCGACAGACCGGAGCAGCAGTTGCTCGGCATCCAGTACGCGGGCCGGGTGCCCGAGCCTTCGCCGCTCATCGTGCGCAACGCCGACCACTGGCTCTGGCGGGGCACCGGGGCGGGTGAGGGCGACGAGATCGCCGGACTGGTGGCGGGCGAAGCCGACCGGTACTACCCGCGTACGGCGTTGCCGGAGCACGAGCAGCGCATTCTGCTCGCACACTCGCCGTACGAGGACTCCGAGGGGGCCCGGCGCTACCAGGAGACCTCGCTCTACCAGGCGCCTTCCGGGGCTCTCGTCTTCGCTTCCGGCACGTTCGCCTGGTCTCCGGCGCTGGACCGGCCGGGGCACACCGACGAACGTATCCAGCAGGCCACCGCCAATCTGCTGGACCGGATCTGCAAGCGGGACTGAACCCGACCCGCCGACCCGGCGCGACGGACTTCGACCGGGCACGACCGTGTACGACTGAACTCGACGGCGCGCGACCAACGGCCCCGCCCGGGGCGCGACCCCACCGGACCGCCCCACGCGGCGAGCCGGTACCGGCATACGGGACAATCGGTCCGCGACCCTTGGATCAACCTACGCGGAGGCAGCGTGTCCGGTTTCGTAGAAAAGCCCGAGCCCGTCCAGGTGCCGGGCCTCACCCACCTGCACACCGGCAAGGTGCGTGAGCTGTACCGGAACGAGGCCGGCGACCTGGTGATGGTCGCCAGCGACCGCATCTCGGCGTACGACTGGGTGCTGCCGACGGAGATCCCGGACAAGGGCCGGGTGCTGACCGCGCTGTCGCTCTGGTGGTTCGACCAGCTCGGCGACCTGCTGCCGAACCACGTCATCTCCACCGAGGTGCCCGCCGGCGCCCCCGCCGACTGGGAGGGACGCACGACGATCTGCCGTTCGCTGCGGATGGTCCCGGTCGAGTGCGTGGCGCGCGGCTATCTGACCGGCTCCGGTCTCCTGGAGTACAACGACTCGCGCACGGTCTGCGGCATCGGCCTCCCCGAGGGGCTCGTCGACGGCTCCGAACTGCCGGGCGCGATCTTCACCCCGGCGACGAAGGCCGCCGTGGGCGATCACGACGAGAACGTCAGCTACGAGGCGGTCGCGAAGACCGTCGGCGTGGAGACGGCGACGCTGCTGCGGCAGACGACGCTCGACGTGTACCGGCGGGCCCGGGACATCGCGCACGGACGCGGGCTCATCCTGGCCGACACCAAGTTCGAGTTCGGCTTCGCGCCCGGTGCGGACGGTGTGGACGAGCTGGTCATCGGCGACGAGGTGCTGACCCCGGACTCCTCGCGTTTCTGGCCGGTGGCCGATTGGGAGCCGGGCCACGCCCAGCCCTCGTTCGACAAGCAGTTCGTCCGCGACTGGCTGACCTCGCCGGCCTCCGGCTGGGACCGCAAGAGCGAGACCCCGCCGCCCGCGCTGCCCGGGGAAGTCGTGGACGCGACCCGCGCCAAGTACGTCGAGGCGTACGAGCGGCTCACCGGCCTCAGCTGGGAGTAGCCCGACCCGCACCGGCCCGACCCCGCACCGGCCCGACCCGCACCGGCCCCAGGACCTCCGATGAACACCTCGGCGATCACGTCATCCGGGT
>NZ_JBSFVR010000353.1:0-7799 GCF_053592415.1 Streptomyces sp. NPDC002690
CGGGAACACCTTGGCGTCCGTACCGATCTTCGCGTCGGTCTCCGCGATGTTGACGGCGACGAAGTCGCCCTCGTAGACCATCGCGGCCTTGGGCTGGTCCCCGCCGGTGAAGGTCTGCGTCACCGAGGCCGGGAATTCGGTCTGGAGCGCCCCGGACGCACCGCCCGCGATCAGCTCCGGCTTGCCGAAGAGCTGCGCCAGCGTGGTGAGCGCGTCCTTCACGGACGGGTCCGTCCACTTGATCTCGTGCTTCGCCAGCTGGTCGTACTTCTCCGGACCCGCCTGGGAGAGGTAGACGTTCTCGAACCAGTCGGTGAGGGTCCAGCCGTCCGCACCGCCGACCGACACCGGGGTGACCCCGGAAGCCGACACGGTCTCCGCGGCGGAGAGGAAGTCCTTCCAGGTCTTCGGCTCACTCGCGCCCGCGTTGTCGAACGCCTGGACGTTGTACCAGACCAGCGACTTGTTGGCGGCCTTGTAGTAGACGCCGTACTGGGTGCCGTCCACGGCGCCGAGGTCCTGCCACACCTGCGCGTAGTTCTGGCCGAGCTGCGCCCGCGCCTCGTTGCCGACGGGCTTGGCCCACTTCTTCGCCACGGCCTGCTGGATCGCGCCCACCTGCGGGATCATCGCCACGTCCGGCGGCTGGCCGCCCGCGATCTTCGTACCGAGGAAGTTGACGATCGGGTCCTGCGCGGGGACGAAGGTGACCTCCGCTCCGGTCCGCTTCTCGAACTCGTCCAGGACCTTGGTGAAGTTCTGCTGTTCCGCGCCCGTCCACACGGCGGCCACGGATATTTGCTCACCGTCCAGACGAGGTAAGGCGACGGTCGACGAGGGCGACTGGCTCGCACTCGCGGTGGGGTCCGCGGTGGCCTTGTCGTCCTTGCCGTCGTCCGAATCGCCCGAGCAGCCGGTCAGCGCCAGTGCGCCCACCGCGGCGAACACCGCCGCCGTCCGCCCCAGTTGTTGGGTTCTGCGCATGTCTGCCCCGTTTCTCGGCGACCGCGTCCGCACGCTGCCGTGCGAGTGCCGCGTCGTCCGTGGGCACAAGTCCTACGCCGGAGCGCGGATCGCCCGCAATACCACCGCAGGGACCCGGCGGGCGATCGTGACCCGCTCGTGACGTCGTTCCGGGAGGAAACGCGCACCTCGTGGACAGGGGGCAGAAGGGCAGGTCCGTCCACCGGAAAAACGGCGCAATTCGTCGTACCTCACGAGGAGACGGGCGGCAGCGGGGGCAGTCGTTCGGCGTTCACCGAACGCGCCGCGCGCTCCAGCGCACTGGCCAGGAGCGCCAGGTCGGTCGGCCCGTTGCCCAGCTCGCGGACCGGGCGGCGGGTCGGCGGATCGCCCATCCGCTCCCACTCCAGCGGTACGACGGTCGGACGCAGGGTCGCCGTGCGCGGGATGCGGCCCGTCACCCGGCCGCCCTGGAACGGGGTGACCCGGCCGTCCGGATGCCCCAGCCTGCCCCGCCCCGGGGCCGGTTCGTCCGGCGAGGGCGGGAGTACCGGCGCGTCCAGCACGATCCGCAGCCGGGCGCCGCGCGCCAGCTCGGTGTCCTCGGTACGGTCCGGGCGGCCCGAGGACGCCACCAGATGCACCCCGAGCCTCCCGCCGTCCCTCGCCACGGCCTCCAGCGCCCGCACCACGGACCCGGCGGCAGGCCGCCCCGGACTGCCGAGCGCCGGAGCGACCAGCGCGTCGAAGTCGTCGGCGAGCACCACCAGCCGGGGCAGCGGCGACGGACCCGGGTCCACCGCCCGCGGGTCGGTGGTCCGCAGCCGCAGCGTGCCGGTCGCGGTGGAAGCGGCCGGGGTGTCGAGGCCCCCGCGCTGCTCGGAAGGGCTCGGCGGACGCTGGCCGACGAGCCGCCGGGAGACCTCTTCGCGCAGGTGCCACTCGGTGAAGTCCAGCCCGCCGAGCAACTCGGCGCGGCGCTTCAGCTCACCGCCGAGCGCCCGGGCGAACTCCCGCATCCGCACCGGATCGGAGGCCGACAGATACGAGAAGACGTGCGGCAGCTCGGTGCAGGGGCGCAGCCCCTCACCAGGCTCGCCGCTCTCCCCGCCCGCTCCGGCACCGTCCACCAGCAGGATGCCGAGCCGGTCGGGCCGGGCTGCCGAGGCGAGCGAGGCGGCGACCGCCCGCAGCAGCTCGGTACGCCCGCTGCCCGCGGGTCCCTCGACCAGCAGGTGCGGCCCCTCGTCGGCGAGGTCCACACTCACCGGCCCCCGGGGCCCGGCCCCGAGCACCACCACCGGCCGTCCGGCCTGCCCACCGGCCCCCTCACCGGCGGAGGCCGGTACGGAGGCCGCCGCGGACGAGGGGTACGGGGTGCGCTCGGAGTCCGTACGTGCCGCGGACGCCGGGTACGGGGTGTCGCCCGTACCCCGCGCCGTGGCACCCGGGTACGGGGTGCGGCCGGAGTCCGGGCGGGAGTCGGGGGTGCCGGGGTACGGGGTGCGGCCGGAGTCCGGGCGGGGCGGGTAAGGGGTGCGGCCGGAGTCGGGTGAGTCGGTGCGCTGACCGCCGACCAGGGGAGCGGTGCGGATCGGGCCGGTGGAGAGGGTGCGGCCGGGGCTCGGGGTGTCCTGGGGGTCGCGGAACCGCTCCGGGGTGGGCGTGGGCCGGACCGAGGCGCCGGGCTGGCGTTCGGCCGTCGACGCCCAGCGGGCCATCAGTGACGCCGGGGTGGCCCGGGCCAGGCCCAGTTCGTCCAGCAGCCGGGAGGAGGGCGGCAGCGCGGCGGTCTTCGCGAGGTCCGCCGCGGCGCCGGGGCCCTCGTCCCGCAGGGGCGCCAGCGCCCGGCCGAAGCGTTCCGCCCAGGCCGGGGACACGGCGTCCACGGTCGCCACCGTGCCGTGCCCGGCGACCTGACCGCCGGCCGTGCGCAGCAGCCGGAGCGCGGTCGCGACGTCTCCGCTGAGCATGGCGACCGCCCCGCACTCGCGGAAGGCGAGGGAGGCGTGGCAGGCGGTCTCGTAGGTCGCGGTGACGGGGGAGGTGGGCGAGGCCGGCGGGGTCTCCGCCAGACAGATCAGATGGATACCGGCCGCCGCGCCGGCGCCCGCCAGCCGTGCGGTGGTCTCCCGCAGCGCCGCCGTCCCGGGGTCGCCGTCCACGACCAGCACGGTGTACGGACCGGTCCAGGCGTCGGCGGCCTCGGCCACCGCGTCCCGGCCGGCGTGCGGCCAGCCGGGACCGAGCGGGCTCTCGTCCAGCCTGCGGACCAGTTCCGCCGTACGGGCCGCCGCCTGCTCCCGGTCGTACGCGAGGAGCAGCCGGCAGTCCTGTCCGCGCATCGGCCGCAGATGCGGCAGCCACCCCAGCCAGGACCAGGCGTGCCGCCGCTCGTCCGTCGTGCGGTTGCGGTCCGTGCTGATGAGCACGATCTCCAGGTCGGTGGGGGAGTGCAGGGCCGCGAGTTGGGCGACCGCGGAGCGGGCCAGCCCGGTGAGGCGCTCCCACGGCCCGGCGAGTCCGAGCGAACCGGCCTCGCGCAGCCCGACCGTCACCGGCACCGAGGGCAGCTCCGCCCGGTCGGTCGTGCCGAGCCGGAGGGCCAGCGCCTCCGGGTGGCCGGGGTCGCGCTCCCAGAGCCGGGGGCCCGGCCCGAGCGCGGTCAACAGCACCGCGGCGGGGTCGGGCCAGGTGCCCGCAGGGGCGGAAGGGGCCAGGAACTCCGTGTGCCCCGAGGCGGACCGGGGGGCGGGCACGGCCTCGGTGCCCTGCGCCTCGTGGTCGGCGCGGCCACCGGCCAGCCGGCGGGCCCAGGCGCTTATGCCGCCGCGCCGGGGCGGCTCCACGCCGGACCGGGTGTACGGGCCGGTGGACTCCCGGCGGTACGGCGAGTCGTGGCCGGACGGCCGGGTCTCCTCGGCGAACGACCCGTGCCCGTGGGCCGGGTCGGGGCCGTCGGCCCCGGGCGCGCCGGGCTCCGGCCGGGCCACCCGCAGATGCCCCTCACCGTCGGGTGCGGTCGCCAGAGTCCGGGGGCGGGGGCCGGTGGTGAGGCGGAGGGTGGACTCGCCGAGCCGCAGCAGGGCGCCCGCCGACAGCGGGACCGGCCGGGTGCCGATCTCGGCGCCGTCCAGCGAGGTGCCGTTCGTGGAGCCTAGGTCGGCCACGGTGACCCGGCCGTCGCCGGAGACCGTGACCGCGCAGTGCAGCCGGGAGACGTCCGGGTCGTCGAGCGGCACGTCCGCGTCGGCGGAGCGGCCGATCCGGATCTGGCCGCCGTGCAGCAGATGGACACCGCCCGCGTCGGGGCCCGCGACCACGTGCAGCCGGGCCGGGACGGAGTCGTCCGAGGACGGCTCGTCCTCACCGGGGCACTGGAGGGAGAGCACCGCGCCGTCGACCAGCGGCGGCTCGCCGACCGAGAGGCGCTGGGCGTCCAGCCGCTCCCGCCCGGCGAAGAGGATCACCGCGCCGCCGCCCAGTGACCCCTCGGGGCCCTGGACCGCCGAGGCGAGGGCCGAGGCCACGGCGGCGAGTGCGGTGCCCGCCGGGGCGGTGAGCAGGACATCGCACGCGCGCGCCGGTGCGTGTGCGGTGCGCGGCGCGAGGACGGTCAGCCGGATCTGCATCGCCGTCAGCGGTCCCTTCTGCGGGTTGCCCGGCAGGGGACCTCCCTGTGATGCCCCCCACCCGGCGCGGACGCGTCGTCCGGTACGGGTCGTCACGTACCGAGGGGCTCCCGCTCCCGCAGTTCCGTGATGGAGGCATCCTCGCACCTGCCACCGGCAACACGCCCACGGGTCATGCATAAGTGATCTTGATTGGTCGGGTGTGGGCGTAAAAGAGCCTGCTTGGCCAGGGTTCGGACAGTTCCGCGTGAGCCGGCCGTGGAGTGGGCAGACGTACGGACGCCCGAGGGCAACCGGCCGGTCGCCCGTCGCGTCTTTCCCGGAGCGGAGTGCGTGAGGGTGCGCGGAGCCGTCGGAGAGCAACCGGAAATGGCCGGAAACCGGCGGGTCACAGCGTGAACACAGCCCGTTCGTGACCCGTCGGCGGCCGGTTCGGCACCATTAGAGTGGGGCCTTTACCGACCACCGTCCCCACAACAGCAGGGAGCGCATGACGTGCGGCCCGTAGGCAGCAAGTACCTGCTCGAAGAGCCGCTCGGACGCGGCGCCACGGGCACCGTCTGGCGAGCCCGCCAGCGGGAGACCGCGGGGGCCGAGGCGGCCGTCGCGGGGCAGCCCGGCGAGACCGTGGCGATCAAGGTCCTCAAGGAGGAGCTCGCCAACGACGCCGACGTGGTGATGCGGTTCCTGCGGGAGCGCTCCGTGCTGCTCCGGCTCACCCACGAGAACATCGTGCGCACCCGCGACCTGGTGGTCGAAGGGGACATGCTCGCCCTGGTCATGGACCTCGTCGACGGCCCCGACCTGCACCGCTACCTCCGGGAGAACGGCCCGCTGACCCCGGTCGCCGCCTCCCTGCTCACCGCCCAGATCGCGGACGCGCTCGCCGCCAGCCACGCCGACGGCGTCGTCCACCGCGACCTGAAGCCGGCCAACGTCCTGCTCGACGAGCGGGACGGCACCATGCGCCCGATGCTGACCGACTTCGGCATCGCCCGGCTCGCCGACTCCCCGGGACTGACCCGCACCCACGAGTTCGTCGGCACCCCCGCGTACGTGGCCCCGGAGTCCGCCGAGGGCCGCCCGCAGACCTCCGCCGTCGACATCTACGGCGCCGGAATCCTGCTGTACGAGCTGGTCACCGGCCGGCCGCCGTTCGCCGGAGGCACCGCGCTGGAGGTGCTCCACCGCCACCTCAGCGAGGAGCCCCGCCGCCCCTCCACGGTCCCCGAACCCCTGTGGACGGTCATCGAGCGCTGCCTCAGCAAGGACCCGGACCGGCGGCCCAGCGCCGAGAACCTGGCCCGGGCGCTGCGTACCGTCGCCGCGGGCATCGGCGTGCACGCCAACTCCACCCAGATCGCCGCCGCCGACGGGGTCGGCGCCCTGCTCGCCCCGGACCCGGCGCCCGCGCCCGTACCCGAGACGCCCGGCGCCGCCGACCCCACGCAGGTGCTGCCGAACACCGGCGCCCCCTTCGGCGCCGGCGGGTACGACCCGAACGCCGCCACCAGCGTCATGCAGCACGGGCAGTTCCCGGGCGGCGCGGGCCCCGCGGCCGATCCCACGGCCGTCCTGCCGCCGGTGCCGCAGCGCCCGGACGGACCGCCGCAGCAGGACCCCGCACACCCCTGGCAGTCCCAGCTCCAGGCCGCGCGCGACCGCAACGAGCAGACCCAGGTGCAGTACCTCGACCCCGCCGACGACCCGCTGCGCCGCCGGCCCCAGCGCCAGCAGCCGCAACAGCAGCCCCCGCAGCGGCAGCAGCCCCAGCAGCAGCGCCCCCAGCACCAGCAGTACCCGCCGCGGCAGCAACAGCCGCAGCACTACCAGCAGCAGCCCCAGCAGCAGAACTATCCGCCCCAGCAGCAGTACGCACCCCAGCAGTACGGCCAGCAGCAGCCTCAGCGGCAACAGCCCCAGCGCGAGCAGTACGCGCCCCCGCAGCAGCCGCAGGCACCCGCCCCGCGCGAGCCGCGCCAGCCCCGGCAGCGCAGCGCCAACCCGATGAAGATTCCCGGGCTCGGCTGCCTCAAGGGCTGCCTGTTCACCATCGTGCTGCTCGTCGTCGCGGGTTGGCTCATCTGGGAGTTGACGCCGCTTCAGGACTGGGTCGACCAGGGCAAGGGGTACTGGGAGGCGATCGGCGACGCCATCAGCTCGGTGACGGGCTGGATCTCCGACCTCGGCGGCGGCAGCGCCTGACCGGGCGCCGCCGCACCGGCGGTGGTACGCACCTCACCTGCCGCGCCGCAGGGTCCGGGAAGCCCCGCACGGGCGTCCCGGACCCCGGGTCCAGGTCTCCGCTCCGTCTCGGCAGCGTCTCCGCACCGCATCAACTCTGTACCTTTGTCGACTCCTTCAGGGGCCTTACCGCCGCATTTCGCCCCCGGAGGGCAATGTTGGCGCCGACCGGGGCACGCAACCCCCCGTCCGCCGCGTAACTTTGTCGACCGGGGTTCACCGCCAGCCGCTGAGGGAGCAGTCTTGGCACGGAATATCGGCAGCCGGTACACCGCCCACCAGATCCTGGGGCGCGGCAGCGCCGGAACGGTGTGGCTCGGCGAAGGGCCCGAGGGGCCCGTCGCCATCAAACTCCTCCGCGAGGACCTCGCGTCCGACCAGGAGCTCGTGGGCCGCTTCGTCCAGGAGCGCACCGCCCTGCTCGGGCTCGACCACCCGCACGTGGTCGCCGTCCACGACCTCGTCGTCGACGGGAACGACCTCGCTCTGGTCATGCGCCTGGTGCGCGGCACCGACCTGCGCACCCGGCTGGACCGCGAACGCCGCCTCGCCCCCGAGGCCGCCGTCGCGATCGTCGCGGACGTGGCCGACGGACTCGCCGCCGCGCACGCGGCCGGAGTGGTCCACCGGGACGTCAAGCCGGAGAACATCCTGCTCGACATGGAGGGTCCGCTCGGCCCCGGTGGATCGCATCCCGCACTCCTCACCGACTTCGGTGTCGCCAAGCTCATCGACACCCCGCTGCGCACCCGGGCGACCCGGATCATCGGCACGCCCGACTACCTGGCGCCCGAGATCGTCGAAGGGCTCCCGCCACGCGCCGCCGTCGACATCTACGCGCTGGCGACCGTCCTCTACGAGCTGCTCGCCGGGTTCACGCCGTTCGGCGGCGGCCACCCCGGCGCGGTGCTGCGCCGGCACGTCACGGAGACCGTCGTCCCGCTCCCCGGCATCCCCGAG
>NZ_JBSFVR010000354.1:0-7786 GCF_053592415.1 Streptomyces sp. NPDC002690
GCGCCGAGGGCGGAGAGGTACGAGGAGTAGTCGGACTCCAGCTCGTAGATGATCATGTTGCGCATGCCGATGGCCCAGCCGCCGAGCGCGACGAGGAAGAGCGACAGGAACGGCAGGACCCAGTGGTGCGCCAGGTCGGCCACGAAGTCGAGGGTCCAACTGGGCTGGATGTCCAGGCTGTAGCCGCCGGAGATCGGGAACCATCCGGCCTTCGAGCCGAGGGCCCAGGCGAGGATCACGGCGATCCACATGTACGGCATCGCGGTCAGCAGGTAGCCCGCCGGGAGCACGGTGTTGTCGAGCACCTTGCGGCGGGCGGCGAGCGCGCCCGCCCAGTTGCCGACGATCCAGCTGAGCAGCACCGCCGGGATCATCAGCCCCAGGGTGTACGGGAGCGCGTCGAGCAGTACGTCGGAGACGGGCGTCGGGAACACCCAGACGGAGATCCCGAAGTCGCCCTGGAACAGGGCGCCCCAGAAGTGCAGGTACTGCTGCCAGACGGGCTGGTCGAAGCCGAAGAGGTTGTCGTAGTAGGCGTGCATCGCGTCGGCGGCCTCCGGCTGGGAGACGCGGGCGCGGGAGACCATGGAGGCGACCGGGTCGCCCGGCATGAAGCGCGGGATCATCCAGTTGACGGTGACGGCGACGACGAAGGTCAGCGCGTAGACCAGGAGTTTTCGGGCGAAGTAGCGGCGCAAGGGAGCTCCCGTCGGGGTGCCCCGCCGGGCGCGCGCGTGTCAGGGCGGCGCTCCCGGCGGGACGGTCTGGAGGCCGGGCGGCGGCACGGGCGGCCGGGCGGCACGAGGGTGGCGGGCGTCCGCGCGAGAGTGGGGACGTCCGCGCGAAGAGGAATGCCCGCGCGAAGGGGAATGCTCGCGCGAGGAAGGCGTCCGCGCGAGGAAGGCGTCCGCGCGAAGGGGCCGGTACGGGTGGCCGCCGGGCCTCCCGTACCGGTCCCCGGGCGGGCTACTTCGCCGGCTTGAGCTGGGTCAGCATCTCGAAGCCGCCCATCTCCAGCCAGTTGCGCCAGAGCGCCGGGGCGTAGGTGGGCGCACCGGGCTTGTCCGAGGGCCAGTTGGTCCAGGTGCCGGTGGTGGACTGCGACCAGAGGCCGTTGTACCAGAGCGGGATGATCGGCATCTCGTCCAGCTGGATCTTCTGGAGCTTGCTCGTCACCGCCTTCATCCCGGCCGCGTCGTCGGTCGGCACCGCGCCGAGCTGCTGGACCAGGTCCCACGCCTGCTGGTTCTCGTACCGTCCGAAGTTCACCGTGTTCTGCTGCTTCTGGACGGGGAGTTGGAACATGTACTCGTAGTACGTCCACGGCGTGTTGGACAGCTGACGGTCGTTGTTGATGACGAGGTCGAAGTCCCCCTTGGCGCGCTGCTCGCTGAGCGCGTTCTGGTCGGGGAACTCCGTGGTCACCGAGATGCCCGCGGACTTGGCTCCGGCGGCGATGACCTTGGCGGCCTCCATCCAGTCGGTCCAGCCGGTGGGCACGGCCAGCTTGAGGGAGATCTTCGAGCCGTCCTTGTTCTCGACCAGGCCGTCGCCGTCGGTGTCCCGGTATCCGGCGTCGGCGAGGATCTTCTTGGCGCCCGCGGTGTCGTAGGAGAACCCGTCCGAGGCCACCACGCCCTTGTCGATGTACTGGTCCCACTGCGGGAGCAGCCCGGTCGGGTCGGCCTTCTTGACCAGGTCGCCGTAGACGCCCTTCACGATTTTGTCGATGTCCACGGAGGCCGCCAACGCCTTGCGGAAGGCGGCGTCGTCCAGGGGCTTGCGGGTGGTGTTGGGCACCAGCCAGGCGGTGTTGGCGGAGAGCATGTAGGGCGGCTGGTCGTAGTACGAGACGACCTTCTTGGCCTTGACCAGCGAGGAGGCGCCGGGCAGGAAGTTGTTGCTCAGGTCGAGCTGCCCCTGTCCGAGCTGGCCGATGACGACCTCGTTGCTCGGGTTGGAGACGTCCACGATGTAGCGCGGCGCGGGCGTCATGCCGAGCGCCTTCGTGCCCCACCAGGTGTCGCGGCGCTGCCAGACGACCCGGTCCTGGGACTTGCTCTTGAGGGTGTACGCCCCGCTGCCGACCGGCTTGTCGTTGACCCCGTTGAGGATCTCCTCCTCGGACCGGCCGCTCCACACGTGTTCGGGGACGATCGCCCGGCCGTAGAGGGTGAAGTCCCACTCCTGGTAGTGGGCCGTCTTGAAGGTGAAGCGGACGGTCGTGTCGTCCACCGCCTCGGCGCCGGAGAGCCAGCTCCACAGGGAGTGGAAGGAGGAGGCCTCGATCTTGCCGAGGCCGTAGGAGTACGCGACGTCCTTGGCGGTGAGCGGCTCGCCGTCGGACCAGGTGATCCCGGGCCGCAGCTTCACCTCGTAGGTCTTCGCGTCCTTCCAGGCGCCGGACTCGGCGAGCCAGGGGGTCAGCTTCCCCGCGTTGGGGTCGAAGTGGAACAGCGTCTCGTAGACCAGCCCCTTGGTGCCGGTGGCGTGGTCCCAGTCGCGCAGCGGGTTGTAGTTGGCCGGCGGCCCCCACTGCGTACCGGTGGTGTAGAGCGTCTCGTTGCGCGGCAGCGCCCCGCCCTTCGCGCCGCCCGCACCCTTGCCCGTCGCCGGGCTCCCTCCGCTGCACGCGGTGGCGGTGAGCGCGATCACGGCGAGTGCGATGGCGATCCGCACCCGGATACCCGTACCCATAGCCCTTCCTCTCCCCGCCGTCCCTGCGAGCGGAGTCACTGAACCGGGTAAGTGCCGTGAAGGTATGGGGGCCCGGGGGCGGTGTCAAGGGTTCGCGGGAGCGCTCCCATCCTTGCTGCACAAGGGAGTTGACGGTACGTTCGAGTCAAACGGAAGGGGATTCGAGGGCGCCCGTAGGGGGGTGGTGGCACAGCGATGCGGAGGGGATCAGGAGCTACGATGCCGGTCGGAGCGAACCGGTTAAGCGAGGTCCCTTTGCCCAAGAACCGCCCGACGATCGCCGACATCGCGCTGCGCGCCGGGGTCTCCAAGGTCGCGGTGTCCTACGCGCTCAACGACCGTCCAGGGGTGTCCCCCGCCACGCGTGCCGCCATCAAGGCCATCGCCGAGGAGATCGGCTGGCAGCCCAACAGCGCGGCCCGCGCGCTCACCCGTGCCCGCGCGGGCACGGTCGGCCTCGCGCTCTCCCGCCCCGCCCGAATGCTCGGGGTGGAGCCGTTCTTCATGGAACTGATCAGCGGCATGGAGAGCGAACTCTCGGACGGGGGCTGTGCGTTGCTGCTCCAGATGGTGAGCGGCCCGGCGCACGAACTGGAGGTGTACCGGCGCTGGTGGGGCGAGGGCCGGGTGGACGGCGTGTTCCTCGCCGATCTGCGCGAGCCGCACCCGGGCGGACCGGACCCGCGCGTCACGGGAGTCGCCGGGCTCGGTCTGCCGGCCGTCGCGATCGGCCACCCCTCGGCGGCCGGTGCGCTGGTGCCGGTCTGGTCCGACGACGCGGCGGCGCTCCGCGACACCCTGACGTACCTCCACGCGCTCGGCCACCGCCGGGTGGCCCGCGTCGCCGGACTCGCGGAGCTGGCGCACACCCGGCTCCGCGACCGGGAGCAGCACCGCTCGTGCGCCGAACTCGGTCTGGGGGAACCGGTGGTGGTGCACACCGACTACTCCGGGGACGAGGGCGCACACGCGACCCGCCGGCTCGTCAGCGCGCCGGACCGGCCGACCGCGATCATCTACGACAACGACATCATGGCCGTCGCGGGGCTGTCCGTCGCCCAGGAGATGGGTCTGGACGTACCCGCCGACCTCTCGCTCGTCGCCTGGGACGACTCGCAGCTCTCTCAGGTGGTCCGGCCGCCGCTGACCGCACTGCGGCGGGACATCCCGGCGTACGGGGCGCTGGCCGCGCGCACCCTGCTGACGCTGATCGCGGAGGGGGTGGCCGAGTCCCGCCAGGAGACGACCGCCCGTCTCGTACCGCGCGGCTCGACGGCACCACCGCGCTGAGCGACGGCCGGGGTGCGGGCGGCCCGCGTACGGGCGGCCGGCGTACCCGGGGCCGGGGGGGGGGGCGATCTTCGCCTGACCTGCCGGAACATGGCGCGGGCCCCGGAGTCGTCCCGACCGGGGCGCGATGTCATACCGGAGGAGGAGGAGGGTCCCACCCCGGTGCGACTCAAGTCGACACCCGAACGGGCACGGGGACTGACGACCGGGGCGCGGGGGACGAGGAGGATGAAGGAGTCCCCTGAGACCCCGGGTGCCGTCGGCCCTCTCCGGCCGCGCGGTCCGGTCACGGGGGCGTCCGGCCCCGCGGCCCCCCGGCTTTCCACCCCCGTACCCCTCAGGAGTGTCCCTGTGACCACCGCGCCCCCCGTTCCCCGTGCCACCGGCGTCGCCGCGCGCGCCACGGAGCTGTCGAAGGTCTACGGCCAGGGCGAGACCCAGGTGGTCGCCCTGGACCGGGTCTCCGTGGACTTCCCGCAGGGCGAGTTCACCGCGATCATGGGCCCGTCCGGCTCCGGCAAGTCCACGCTGATGCACTGCGTGGCCGGGCTCGACACCTTCAGCTCCGGGTCGGTGCGCATCGGCGAGACCGAGCTCGGGTCGCTCAAGGACAAGCAGCTCACCCAGCTCCGCCGGGACAAGATCGGGTTCATCTTCCAGGCGTTCAACCTGTTGCCGACGCTGACCGCACTGGAGAACATCACGCTGCCGATGGACATCGCGGGCCGCAAGCCCGACGCCGCCTGGCTCCAGCAGGTCATCGACATGATCGGGCTCTCGGACCGGCTGAAGCACCGCCCGACGCAGCTCTCCGGCGGCCAGCAGCAGCGCGTCGCGGTGGCCCGTGCCCTGGCCTCGCAGCCCGAGATCATCTTCGGCGACGAGCCGACCGGAAACCTCGACTCGCGGTCCGGCGCGGAGGTCCTGGGCTTCCTGCGCAACTCCGTGCGCGAGCTGGGACAGACCGTCGTGATGGTGACCCACGACGCGGTCGCCGCGTCCTACGCGGACCGGGTGATCTTCCTCGCGGACGGCGCGGTCGTCGACGAGATGGCGCGGCCCACGGCCGACAGCGTGCTGGACCGGATGAAGGCGTTCGACGCCAAGGGCCGCACCAGCTGACCCCGGGGCCCGCCGGCCCCACCCCGTACCGCCCGTCCCCGGGCGCGCCACGCCCTCCTCCGGATCTACATCCCAGGACACCCACATGTTCCGTACCGCCCTGCGCAATGTGCTCGCGCACAAGGCCAGGCTGTTGATGACCGTGCTCGCGGTCATGCTCGGCGTCGCCTTCGTCTCCGGCACGCTGGTCTTCACCGACACCCTCGGCAACGCCTTCCGCAACCAGTCCGCCAAGAGTTACGAGGACGTCGCGGTCGCCGTCTCGACCTCTTCCGGCCGCCACGACGACAAGACCGCCGGCATCTCCGAGGCCACCCTGGACAAGATCCGCGCGCTGGACGGCGTGGCCGGGGCGACCGGACGGGTCTCCGGTTTCGCCGGGGCCGCCGGCCGTGACGGCAAGCTCATCGGCGACGGCTGGTCCACCAACGGCGGCAACTTCGCCCCCGGCAAGGACGGCCAGGACCCCTCGTACACCTTCACCTCCGGCGACGGCCCGGTGAAGGACGGCCAGATCGCCCTGGACAGCGCCTCCGCCGACAAGGGCGGCTACCACGTGGGCGACACGGTACGTGTGGCGACCAACGGGCCGGTGAAGGAGTACGCCCTGACCGGTGTCTTCACCACCGAGGACGGTGCGGTCAACGCGGGCGGCAGCCTGGTCCTCTTCGACGGGGCGACCGCGCAGCGGCTGTTCCTGCGGGCCGGCGAGTTCCAGGAAGCCACGGTCGCCGCGGCCCCCGGCGCCTCGGACACGAAGCTGCTGGCCGAGGTGAAGACCCTGCTGCCGGAGGGCGCGGAGGCCCGTACCGGGCAGGCGCTCGCCGACGAGCAGGCGCGGCAGATCGAGGACGGGCTGGGCAATCTCGACACGATCCTGCTGGTCTTCGCCGGGATCGCGCTCTTCGTGGGCGTCTTCCTGATCGCCAACACCTTCAGCATGCTGATCGCCCAGCGCACCCGTGAGCTGGCCCTGATGCGTGCCGTCGGTGCCTCCCGCCGGCAGGTGAAGCGGTCGGTGCTGATGGAGGCGGCCGTGGTGGGCCTGATCGCCTCGGCGATCGGCTTCGCGCTGGGCGTCGGCCTCGCCACCGCGCTGCGCTCCGCGATGGGCCTGATCGGCGGGAAGATCCCGGCGGGTCCGCTGGTGGTCGCCCCGGGCACGGTGCTCGCCGCGTTCGCGGTGGGTGTCGTGATCACGGTCCTCGCCGCCTATCTGCCCGCCCGCCGGGCCGCGAAGATCGCGCCGGTGGCCGCCATGAGCAGTGTGCACGCGGTGGCGAGCACCCGTTCGCTGGTCGTCCGGAACTCGATCGGCGGTGCCCTCACCCTGCTGGGCGCGGCCGGGGTCGTCGGCGGCGCCGCCGCCGCGGACGGGAACGGCCGGAAGCTGATCGCGGCCGGTGCCTTCCTGGCACTGATCGGGATCATCGTGCTGATCCCGCTGCTGTCGCGGCCGGCCATCGCGCTCGTCCGCCCGCTGCTGACCCGGGTGTTCGGGGTGTCCGGGAAGCTGGCCGCGCAGAACGCGGTGCGCAACCCGCGCCGCACCGGCGCCACCGCCTCGGCCCTGGCGATCGGGCTGACCCTGGTCACCGGCATCTCGGTGCTGGGCGTCACCCTCGGGCAGGCGGTCGACCGGATGACGACGGACAACATCAAGGCCGACTACCTGGTCTCGATGGCGAGCGGCGACGCGCTGGACACCTCCGCCCTCACCGCGCTGCGGAAGGCGGACGGCGTCACCGCGGTCTCCCCGCAGCAGGCGGACTGGCTGACGGTCGGCGGCAAGTACCACGCGGCGTCCGGTGTCACCCCGGGCGACGTGCAGAAGCTCTTCGCGCTCAGGACGGTCTCCGGCTCGCTGGACTCGCTCGCCGACGGCCGGATCGCGGTCGACTCCGACACCGCGCGGAAGAACCACTGGAAAACCGGTGACACCCTGCCGGTGACCTTCGCGGACGAGAAGAAGGGCGAGGCGACGATCGGGGCCGTCTACGAGGCCAACGAGTTCCTCTCCCCCGTCCTGCTCCCGGAGGACCTCGCGAACGCCCACACCGAGGTCGCCGACATCCGCGACATCTGGCTGACGATGGACGGCGGCGCCTCCGACGCCAACGAGCAGGCCATCGTGGACGCGCTGGGCGACAACCCGGCGATGAGTGTGAGCGACCGGCAGGACATCCGGGACATGTTCGGCGGCTTCGTGAACCTGGCGCTGAACATCATGTACGGGCTGCTGGCGATGGCGCTGCTCATCGCGGTGCTCGGGGTGGTCAACACCCTGGCGATGTCGGTCTTCGAGCGCAAGCAGGAGATCGGGATGCTGCGGGCGATCGGCCTGGACCGCGGCAGGGTCAAGCGCATGATCCGACTGGAGGCCGTGGTCATCTCGGTCTTCGGCGCGGTGGTCGGCGTGCTGCTGGGTACGTTCCTGGCCTGGGCGATCGGCCGTACGATCGCCACCGCGATCCCCCAGTACGCGCTGGTCCTCCCGTGGGGCCGCATCGGGATCTTCCTGGTGCTGGCCGCGCTGGTGGGCGTCCTCGCCTCGCTCTGGCCGGCCCGCAGCGCCGCACGGCTGAACATGCTGACGGCGATCAAGACCGAGTGACGGGGCTTCCGTGACGGAAGCCACGCGGCAGGGGCCGGAGACCGCATCCCACGCGGTCTCCGG
>NZ_JBSFVR010000355.1:0-7767 GCF_053592415.1 Streptomyces sp. NPDC002690
GTGGTCGTACGTGTAGGCGGCATGGAAACCGAGTTCTTCGGCCCGCCGCCAGATCTTCTGTCCTTCGCCCCATCGATGGACAACGGAGGCGGCGGCACCGGCAACGCGACCGGAGCCGCCGCCGACGCGGGCGCCACGACCGGCGGCGGAGAAACCGGCGGCACCACGGCGGACACCGGCGGCTCCGGCGGCAACCCCGGCGCCGGTCTCGTCGAAGGCGCCCGGGGCCCGGCCTTCCCCTACGCCTGGCGCTGACGCCGCCCGGCGGTCAGGTCGTCCGGCGGACGACGCCGACAGGAGGCGACCCGGCAGGCGCTCAGTGCCCCGAAGTCGCCTTCAGCCCCACCACGGACACCAGCAGCAGACAGACGAAGAAGATCCGGGCGGCGGTCACCGGCTCGTGCAGCACGACCATCCCGAGCACCGCCGCACCGGCGGCCCCGATCCCCACCCAGACGCCGTAGGCCGTACCGATCGGCAGTGACTTCGCCGCCTGCGCGAGCAGCAGCATGCTGGCCACGATCCCGAGGACGGTGAACACGCTCGGCCACAGCCGGGTGAACCCCTCCGCGTACTTCATACCGATCGACCAGCCCACTTCGAGCAGACCGGCGACGATCAAGAGAACCCAGGCCATGACGGCCACCTCCGACGACAGACACACGGAACAACACGGACTGCGTCGTCTTTGCCAGCCCGGTACGGCGCGTCTCGTCGGGTGATCCCACCGTAGCAACAAACGCGGTGGAGCCCGGTGACCGCGGTCACCGGGCTCCACCGAAACATGCCGGGGGACTACAGATACAGCCCCGTCGAATCCACCGAGCCCTCGAACCGGTCCGCCGCCACCGCGTGCAGATCCCGCTCCCGCATCAGTACGTACGCCACGCTCCGCACCTCCACCTCGGCACGGTCCTCGGGGTCGTACAGCACCCGGTCCCCGGGCTCGACCGACCGCACGTTCTGGCCGACCGCCACCACCCTGGCCCAGGACAGCCGGCGGCCCACCGCCGCCGTCGCGGGAATCAGAATGCCGCCGCCGGACCGGCGCTCGCCCTCCGGCGAGTCGGACCGGACCAGCACACGGTCGTGCAGCATGCGGATGGGCAGCTTGTCGTCCTGGGTGTTGTCGCTCACGCCCCGCAACCTACCCGCCGGGCGGACGCCCGTACGCCGTAGGGGTACGTCCACCCGCTCACGCGCCACGACGCGTATCCTCCGCGCCGCGTGACGACCGGCCGAGAGGCACCGCTCGGGGGCCCGTCGGACCGACCACCTCCGGCGTCGGGCCCCCGGAGGTCGCCGCACCGGCTACCTCCGGCGACGGCCGTTGCTCTTCCCACGCCGAGTCGACACGACCAGCAGACCGACCACGCCGACCGCGAGCAGCGCCACCGGCACCACCCGCTCCAGCCGGGGCGAGCCGTCCTCCGCCACGAACCGCGCCTTCACGTCCGAGACCGAACGATTCACCGCGACGTACGCGCGGCCGGCCGTGCGGTCCACCTTCTCGGCGACCATGGCCTTCGCGTCACCGATGATCGTCTTCGGGTGCACCCGCACCCCGATCTCGTCGAGGACCACAGCCAGCTGCTCGCGCCTGCTGATGATGTCCGCCTCGATCTGCGCAGGGGTCCTCGTATCCGACACTGCGCCGCCTCCGTGGTCGTCGTCCGGTAAACCTTCATCGACAGTCTGTCAGCTCGACCGCCCGCACACCCGGCGGCACCCCTATTACGCTCGGTCGCGTACATCCCACGCGCCACCCGAGGAGAACCATGAGCGAGCGACTCCAGTCCGGCGACACCGCACCCGCCTTCACCCTTCCGGATGCCGACGGCAAGGACGTGTCGCTCGCGGACCACAAGGGCCGCAAGGTGATCGTCTACTTCTACCCCAAGGCCCTTACCCCCGGTTGCACCAAGCAGGCCTGCGACTTCACCGACAACATCGACCTGCTGGCCGGCGCCGGGTACGACGTCATCGGCGTCTCGCCCGACAAGCCGGAGCGGCTCGCGAAGTTCCGCGAGCAGGAGAACCTCAAGGTCACCCTGGCCGGCGACCCCTCCAAGGAGGTCCTCGCGGCGTACGGCGCGTACGGCGAGAAGCAGTCGTACGGCAAAACGGTGACGGGCGTCATCCGGTCCACCTTCGTCGTCGACGAGGAGGGCCTGATCGAGCACGCCTTCTACAACGTCCGGGCCACCGGCCACGTCGCGAAGATCATCAAGGACCTCAAGATCTGACAGAGGCAGGCGCCGGCCGAAACCCGCAGAAACGGACAGGGACCTGTCACGACGCTGTGAGGGAACTCGCAATTCCCCCGTGAATCGGTTTGCAACCGCCATGACCGCACAGAAGCCTCCCCCGGAACACCCTCCGAGGAAAGGACCCGGCCATGGCGGCCACCGACCCCCACCGGACGGCCGACCCCGACGCGGTCAGGCGCCACCCCACGCTCTTCCGGGCGATCCGCACACGTCAGAACCCCAGACTCCGCCGCACGGACATCACGGTCACCGACGACCGGGCCGTCAAGCGCGCGGTGAAGGCGGCCTCCCTCGGCAACGCCATGGAGTGGTTCGACTTCGGCATCTACTCCTACCTCGCCGTCACCCTGGGGCACGTCTTCTTCCCGTCCGGGAACGACACGACCCAGCTGCTCTCCTCCTTCGCCACCTTCGCCGTCGCCTTCCTCGTGAGGCCCCTCGGAGGCATGTTCTTCGGCCCGATGGGCGACCGGATCGGCCGCAAGAAGATCCTCGCCCTCACCATGATCATGATGGCGATCGGCACCTTCGCCATCGGCCTCATCCCCTCGCACGGCACGATCGGCGTCTGGGCGCCCGTACTGCTGATCTTCTTCCGGATGCTCCAGGGCTTCTCCACGGGCGGCGAGTACGGCGGAGCCTCGACCTTCATCGCCGAGTACGCCCCCGACAAGCGCCGCGGCTTCTTCGGCAGCTTCCTCGAATTCGGCACCCTCGCCGGATACGTCGGCGCCGCAGGCCTGGTCACCGCGCTCTACGCGCTCCTCGACACCGGCCAGATGGAGAGCTGGGGCTGGCGCATCCCCTTCCTCGTCGCGGGCCCCCTCGGCCTGGTCGGTCTCTACCTCCGGCTCCGCCTCGACGAGACCCCCGCCTTCCAGAAGCTGGAGGGCGGCACCGCCCACGCCTCCGAGGCCGCCGACAGCGTGGAGACCACCACCAAGGGCGACCTCGCCAAGATCTTCCGCGACTACTGGCCGACGCTGATCCTCTGCGTCTGCCTGGTCGGCGCGTACAACATCGCCGACTACATGCTGCTCTCCTACATGCCGACGTACCTCTCCGACGAACTCGGCTACACCGAGACCCACGGGCTGCTCGTCCTGCTCGTGGTGATGGTTCTCCTCATGCTGGTCATCAGCCAGGTCGGCAAGCTCTCCGACCGCTTCGGCCGCAAGCCGCTGCTGATGACGGGCATGCTCGGCTTCCTGGTGCTCTCACTGCCGTCGTTCCTGCTGATCCGGCAGGGCAGCATCCCGGCCGTCGTCATCGGCCTGCTGATGCTCGGCCTCTCGCTGGTCTGCATGCTCGGCACCATGTCCGCCGCCCTCCCGGCCCTCTTCCCCACGAGCGTCCGGTACGGCTCCCTCTCGGTCGGCTACAACCTCTCCGCGTCGATCTTCGGCGGCACGACCCCCCTGGTCGTCACGGCACTGATCAGTTGGAGCGGCACCAACCTGATGCCCGCGTACTACGCGATGGCCGCCGCCCTGGTGGGCGTGATCTCGGTGGCCTGCATGAAGGAAACCGCCCAGAAGCCCCTCGACGGCTCCCCGCCCTCGGTGGAGACCCCCGAGGAAGCGGCGGAGCTCGTCCACGCGCAGTCGCCGGACCCGAAGTTCTGACACCCCGCTCCCGTACGGAAGGGCCCGTACCGCTTCACGGCGAACGCCGAAGCGGTACGGGCCCTTCCGCATCTCATCGCATAACGGACGTGACCATCCGATAACCGGTTCGTTGCTCCGCACGAGGCCGCGAACGCGCGGCCGGACGGGGAGGAAGAGAGATGGCGGTCAGCCCTTACACGCATCGGGTGCTCTCAGAGGCAGCCGCATCGTCACGGACCATGTCCCAGGCCATGACCAGTCTGGGGCTGGCGCCCTGGAGCGGGTCCCGGCGCTATCTTCTGGATCGCATGAGAAGGATGGGCATCGCCACCTCGCACTTCGAGCGGGAGGACACACGGTGGACCAAGGAGGTACTCGAACCCGCTGTCGCCGCGTCGACGACCATGGTGGGCGTATTGCGGCTTCTGGGACTGAACGCGGTGGGGGGAAACCACACCCACATCAGTCGCCGCGTCAAATCCCTGGGGATCGACACCTCCCACTTCGAATCCTCCGCACCACGTTCGTCGAAGGGCCGACGGCATCGCACTCTGGAGGAGCTTCTCGTCGAACAGGACCCCGCCACGGCCCGCCGCGAGCAGAGCAGCCGCTTGAAGAGAGCCCTGATGCTCCTCGGGGCCGACGAACGCTGCACCGGTTGCGGAGCCGCAGGAACCTGGCAGGGACATCCTTTGCCGTTGGAGATCGACCACATCGACGGCAACTGGCGGAACAACCGGGTGGAGAACCTCCGGATGCTCTGCCCCAACTGTCACTCGACCACTGATTCGTACAGGGGCCGGAACAAGCGTTCCCGAGTCGACCGCGCGAACCCCTCCCGCAGGTCGACGGCGGGACGATGAGCGCACCCCGCACGTACGACCGGGCGACCCTCGCCGACGCGGCAGCGAGGTGCCACACCATCGAAGAAGTCATCGCCCACCTCGGTACACCTCCGTACGAACGACTCGGCCGTTACCTGATGAGGCGTTTCACCCACTTCGCCATCGACGTCTCGCATTTCCAGCCAGTGGGCAGGCGCCGCCGCCCCGACCCCGATCAGGTCGTCAAGGCGGTCGCGCACTCCGTCAGCATCGCGGAGACCCTGCGACGCCTCGGACGCCCCGACAACGGCACCCAGCGCGCACTGCTCCGTACATGGGTGTCGGAACAGGGAGTCGACACTTCCCATTTCCTGGGACAGGCCCATCAGCGTGCAAAACCATCATCTGTGCCGAGGAAGCGTGCCGAGGACGTTCTCGTGCGCCATACCGGCCCGCGAAACCGAGCGACCCGGCTGCGTCAGGCGCTGCTCGATCTGGGAACGCCGCAGAACTGCGCCGGGTGCGGCACGGAAGCGGTCTGGCTGGGGAAGCCGATGACACTGGAAATCGATCACATCAACGGCGACCCTTACGACGATCGCCCCGAAAACCTGCGGATGCTCTGCCCCAACTGCCATGCGATCACGGGCACATGGTGCCGAGGAGGAAACCGGCCGGCTGCCACGTGATCGAATCCCGGTTCCCGCGGGGGCAGACCGACCGGTCTCCGTTCATGCCGAGTAAGCTGGCTCTCGCTCTGCGCCCGTACGATGACGGGCGGCTGGCGGCGGTGGTGCAACTGGCGACACAGCAGACTTAGGATCTGTGGCCCGTGAAACGGCTTGAGGGTTCGAATCCCTTCCGCCGCACCCGTGAACGGCCTGCGCATCGAGGAATCGATGCGCAGGCCGTTCTGCTGTCCGCGTCTCAGCCCACCAGCTCCCGCACCACCGGCGCCAGCGCGCGGAAGGCCTTGCCGCGGTGGCTGATCGCGTTCTTCTCCGCCGGGGTGAGCTCCGCGCAGGTACGGGTCTCGCCCTCGGGCTGGAGGATCGGGTCGTAGCCGAAGCCGTACAGGCCGGCCGGGACGCGGCGGAGGGTGCCGGGCATCCGGCCTTCGACGACGCGCTCCGTACCGTCCGGCAGGGCGAGGGCGGCGGCGCAGGCGAAGTGGGCGGCGCGGTGCGGGGCGTCGATGTCGCCGAGCTGGGCGAGGAGCAGGTCGAGGTTGGCCTGGTCGTCGCCGTGCTTTCCGGCCCAGCGGGCGGAGAAGATGCCGGGGGCGCCGCCGAGGACGTCGACGCAGAGGCCGGAGTCGTCGGCGATGGCGGGGTGGCCGGTGGCCTGCGCGAGGGCGTGGGCCTTGAGGAGGGCGTTCTCGGCGAAGGTGACGCCGGTTTCCTTGACGTCCGGGATCTCGGGGTAGGCGTCCGCGCCGACGAGTTCGTGGCTGAGGCCGGCGTCGGCGAGGATCGCGTGGAGTTCGGTGATTTTCCCGGCATTGCGGGTGGCGAGGATCAGGCGGGTCATGGACCGATTGTCGCTCTTCGCCGTCGCGGCGGCGGGGCGGGCCCCGCGTCGCCGCGGTCGGGTCAGGGTGAGCAGACCTTGCCGATCTCGCCGGCGGCGTCGGTGACCGGGCCGATGTCGGGGGTGGTGTCGCCCGCCTCGATGGAGACGCGGACCTGGTCGACTCCGGCCCGAAGGTCGTCGACGGCCTTGCCGAGGTCGGCGTTGTCCGTGGTGTCCTTGAGGTTGCCGAGTTCCTGGTCGATCTGGTCGAGCGACTCGGATGCCTGGGTCACGTCTCCGGAGGCGTTGGAGACGGCCTGCTGGAGGTTGCCGACGCTGGTGGCGATGGCGTCGGCGGTGCGGACGCAGTCGAGGGCCTTGTCGACGGCGTCGCATCCGGCGGTCGCGGCCAGGGTGAGTGCTGCGGCGGCGACGGCGAGTGCGGTACGGCGGTGGTGGCGCAGAGCCATGGTGCGGTCCCTCCCCAGGGGTCGTCACGCGAACGAACCGTCACCCGGACGGATCGCCGTACGGACGGGTCGTCGCGTGGACGGGCGCACGGTTCGACCCGTGCGCCCGTGTCTGTGACGACGCTGTGCGGTGCGTTCTTGGTTGCTTCTTTACCCGGGGAAGGGTGGGAGTTACGCGCCGAGGGTGCGGGCGAGTGCCTCGTTCTGGAAGACGGTGAGGTCGGCGCAGCCGGCGGTGGCGAGGTCGAGGAGGGCGTTGAGCTCCTTGCGGTCGAAGGGCTCGGCTTCGGCGGTGCCCTGGACCTCGACGAAGCGGCCGTCTCCGGTGCAGACGACGTTCATGTCGGTCTCGGCGCGGACGTCCTCCTCGTAGCGGAGGTCGAGGAGGGGGGTGCCGTCGACGATTCCGACGCTGATGGCGGAGACGGTGCCGGTGAGGGGCTTGCGGCCGGCCTTGACGATCTTCTTGCCCTGGGCCCAGGCGATGGAGTCGGCGAGGGCGACGTAGGCGCCGGTGATGGCGGCGGTGCGGGTGCCTCCGTCGGCCTGGAGGACGTCGCAGTCCAGGACGATGGTGTTCTCGCCGAGGGCCTTGTAGTCGATGACGGCGCGCAGCGAGCGGCCGATCAGCCGGCTGATCTCGTGGGTGCGTCCGCCGATCTTGCCGCGTACGGATTCGCGGTCGCCGCGGGTGTTGGTGGCGCGGGGGAGCATGGAGTACTCGGCGGTGACCCAGCCTTCGCCGCTGCCCTTGCGCCAGCGCGGTACGCCTTCGGTGACGGAGGCGGTGCAGAGGACTTTGGTGTCGCCGAAGGAGACGAGTACGGAGCCTTCGGCGTGCTTGCTCCATCCCCGTTCGATGGTGACGGGGCGGAGCTGGTCGGGGGTGCGGCCGTCGATACGAGACATGGCGTCGACTTTATCCGTTGACGGGGGCGGGTCCGTTCGGGTGCGGTGGGGCGCCGTTCGGGTGTCGTCGCGGCGTGGCGCGGGCGGGTACGCGGGGCGGCGCGGCGCGGGCTGGTCCTCGCCCCGACACTGCATATATGCGGATCTCCATCAGAACCCCTTGCCCGGCGTGCGG
>NZ_JBSFVR010000356.1:0-7764 GCF_053592415.1 Streptomyces sp. NPDC002690
GCACCGGCGTCGCCTTCACCCGCGACCCGGCCAGCGGCCACCAGGGCGTCTACGGCGACTACCTGCAGAACGCCCAGGGCGAGGACCCGCCGGGGAGCACTGACCCCCGGCGGCCGCCGTCCGTACCCGCGCGGGGCAGGCCGCTACTCCGTACGCAGCCCGTCCGGCCGCATCAGGCGCCAGAGCACCGGCAGCGAGAGCAGCGTCACCAGCAGGACCACCCCGGCACCCGCTCCGGCCATCGGCAGGAACAGCGACCAGTCCGAGACCGGCTTGGCGGTCATCCAGGACAGCCCCCAGCCCAGCGCCAGCCCACCGGCGACCGCGACCACCAGCCCCACCGCCACCGGGATCGCCGTCTGCCAGAGCACCGACCAGCCCAGCGTGGAGCGCCGGGTTCCGAAGGCCACCAGGACCGACAGCAGCCGCTTGCGTTCCCGGAGCTGCTCCAGCTGCTGCACCAGCATCGAGGCGGCCATCAGCAGCAGGGTCGCGGTCCCGCCGACCTTGAGTGCGGTCTGGATGCTGGCGTACCGGCCGTCCCGCTCGGTCGAGTTCAGGGCGACCACCCGCATCGAGGGGTCGATCACGGCCGCCGCGTTCCGGACGAATTCGGAGACGTCCGGCACGCTCTCGTCGATCTTCACCTGGAGGACGATCGTCGCGCCCGGCAGGGTGGCCGGATCGATCGCGCCGAGGGTGGCGAGGATGCCCGTGGTCTCCTCGCCGTGCGGGTCGAAGCGCCCGGTGACGGTCCGCGCCGCCGCGGGGAGGGTCCAGCGGACCGGTCCGTCGGCCGCCCCGTAGTCGTCGATCTCGACCTCCTCGCCCTTGCGGGCCGACTCGTCCACCCAGTCGGACATCTCCTGGTCGTGGGCGGGGTGGGCGACGAAGGTGTCGCCGTCCGCGCAGTCGCCGATCCGGGCCAGCTCCTTCAGCGTCGCGCAGTCGCCGACCGTGATCGAGGTGGTGGGCTGGACCTCGTCCTCGGAGTACGTGCCCGGCTTCGTCGCGAACACGTCCACCGTGCCGATGACCTTCTCCACGCCTCTGACGTCCCTCAGCGACTCGATCGCGCCGGTGGCGCCGTCGCCGGTGACGTTCTGGGAGGCCATGTAGAACTGGGCCCGGGTGGGATCCTGGCCGGTCATCCTGTTGAAGTCGGTGTTCATCGAGGCGAAGAGCATCTGGAGCGCCACCGCGCCCGCCACCGCCACGGTGATCCCGCTGACCGTCCGTGCCGCCGTTCCGGAGCTCAGCTGGAGCCGGCGCCCGGCCAGCTGCCAGGGCACCGGTCCGCCGCGCAGCCTGTTGACGCACGCCTCCACCGCCCAGGGCAGCAGCAGCGCCAGGCCGCCCAGGACGAGCACCGCGCCGACGATGATCGGCGCCGCCTCGGCCGTGCCGTCCTCGGGCGCCCTGCCCTTCGCGGCGAAGACACCGAGCCCGGCCAGCGGGACCAGCAGCCGCCACCAGAGCCGCCGCTTGCGGGTGCGGGCGTCCCGTACGACACCCAGCGGCTCCACCACCACGGACCGCATGGCGACCAGGGTCACCAGCACCGCGCAGGCCGGTACGGCGCACGCGATCAGCGCGGCCATGGGGACGGAAGGGGCGAGGTCGGCGGGGAACACGCTCTGCTCCCAGACCGAGAGGGAGCCGACGAACGGCCGCACCGAGAGGAAGAGGACCGCCCCGCAGGCCAGCCCGAGCAGCGCGCCGAAGAGCGCCTCTCCCGCCGCGATCCAGCGGACCGAGCGGGTGTCCGCGCCCACCAGGCGCAGCGCGGCGAGGCGGCGGTCCCGGCGGTCGCCGCCGAACCGGACGGCGGTGGCGATGAAGACGGCCACCGGCATCAGCAGGACCACGCCGACCATCACGCCGAGCACGAGGAGCAGCGGGCTGAGCGGCGGTACGGGCAGTCCGCCGCCGTAACCGTTCAGCCGGTGGCCGCCGTTCGCCCGTTCCAGGGTGGAACTGCCCAGGTAGAAGCGGAGTTCGCCGGGGGAGACCAGCCCCGCGTCGGAGATCGTGCCGTCGACGGCGTACGGCAGCCGTTCGCGGAGCAGGCGCCCGTCCGGGGCGTCCAGCATCTCGGCGAGTGCGGGCGAGACGTACATCCGGCCGGCCGCGGGGATGCGCGGCAGGCCCGCCGGCAGCACCGGGTGAGCGCCGTCGGCGCGCATCAGCACGCCCTGGACGGCGCGGTCGTGGTACTCGGTGTCGATCGAGGTGACGAGGACCGTGCGGTCCGTCTTCTTGTTGGTGTCGGCAGCCATGGAGGAACGACTCTCCGACCGGGCGTCACCGCGGTTCTCGCGCGCGTCCAGCAGATGCGGGACGGCGGAGGCGACGAGCAGCAGCAGCACGCCGATGCCCACCCCGACGGCGGTGAGCAGGGTGCGTGCCCATCCTTCGCGCCCGCCCGCCGCGGCGAACCGGACACCGAGCCCGAGGTCCCGGAGCCGGGCGGGGGTACGGGTGCGGGAGAGGGGGCCGGGCGGAGTCGTCACAGGGCGTACTCCAGGTCGGTGGCCCGGCCGTCCCGGACGGTCACGTCGCGGTCGGAGTAGGCGGCGACCCGCGCCTCGTGGGTCACCAGCACCACGGCGGTCCGGGTGGACCTGGCGGCTTCGGTGAGCAGCTCCATGACCCGCTCGCCGTTGAGGGAGTCCAGCGCACCGGTCGGCTCGTCCGCGAAGAGCACCTTCGGGGAGGAGGCGAGGGCACGGGCCACGGCGACCCGCTGGCCCTGGCCGCCGGAGACCTCGCCGGGGCGTTTCGCCGCGAGCCCTTCGACCTCCAGCCGCTCCATCCAGTGCAGCGCGGTCCGCTCGGCTGCCTTGCGGCGGACGCCGTCCAGCCGCAGCGGGAGCGCCACGTTCTCCACGCAGGTCAGTTCGGGGACGAGCTGGCCGAACTGGAAGACGAAGCCGAAATCGGCACGGCGCAGGGCGCTGCGTTCCGCGTCGGACATCGAGGAGAGCTCGCGGCCCGCGTAGGTGACCGAGCCGGAGTCGGGGGTGACGATCCCGGCGAGGCAGTGCAGCAGGGTGGACTTGCCCGAGCCGGAGGGGCCCATCACCGCGACGACCTCGCCGGGGTGGACGGAGAAGGAGGCGCCGTCGAGCGCGGGCGTCGCACCGTACGTCTTGCGCAGGTCGCGGGCGGCGAGCAGGGGGGCGGAGAGCGGGGAGCCGGGGATCGTGGGACCGGGGAGCGTCACGGGGCGATCACCTCGGCGAGCTTGTCGAGCCGGGCGGCGGTCAGTTCCAGCCACCGCAGGTCGGCCTCCAGATGGAAGAGCGCGTGATCGCAGATCAGCTGGTCGGCGAGGTCGCCGTCGCGTTTGCGCGCCGTCAGTGTCCGCATCAGCCGCAGGTGTTCGGTGCGCTGGGTGTCCAGTACTCCGGCCGCGCCGCGCCCGGTCAGGATCGCCAGCACCACCTTGGTGTACAGGGTCGACTGGAGGTAGGGCTCCGGTTTCTCCGGCTGTGCGAGCCAGCTGGAGACGTCGGTGATCCCCGCGTCGGTGATGGCGTACCGCTTGCGCTCGGGACCTCCGTCGCTCTCGACGCCGTCGACCTCGACGAGCCCGTTCTTCAGCAGCCGGGACATGGTCGAGTAGACCTGCCCGTAGTGCAGGGGGCGGTCGTGGCCGAACTTCTCGTCGAAGGTGCGCTTCAGGTCGTAACCGTGGCGGGGACCGGACTCAAGGAGTCCGAGCAGGGTGTGGCCGATAGACATGCGGAGCACTGTACACGGCGTGTATACCTGCGGTGTATAGCTGGCCGGGAAGAGGCGGTTCGGCGCCGCTTCCCGCTCCCGGGAGGCGGCGCCGGTACCGGAGAGCGGTGAGCGGCGCCGGCCCCGTGCTCACTCCGGCGGGCGTGCCTTCGGCTCGGGCCCCGAGGGCCCTGAGGGCCCCGAGGGCGGCCCGGGTGGTCGTCCCCGGCGGGCGATGGGCGCCGTGGTGCCGGGCAGCCGGCCCGCCTCGGCCAGTGCCCGCCGCAGCAGGAACTCGATCTGCGCGTTGGCGCTGCGCAGCTCGTCGGAGGCCCAGCGCGCCAGCGCGTCGTGCACGGCGGGGTCGAGCCGCAGCAGCATCTGCTTGCGCCGCCGCGGCCCGCTCCCGGTGGTCTCTTCGGTCACTGGTAGAGCGTGCCCGTGTTGAGGACCGGCTGCGCGGCGCGGTCCCCGCAGAGCACCACCATCAGATTGCTGACCATGGCGGCCTTGCGCTCCGAGTCCAGCTCCACGATGTCCTGCTCGGCGATCCGGGTGAGCGCCATCTCGACCATGCCCACCGCGCCCTCGACGATCTGCTGGCGGGCCGCGACGACCGCCCCGGCCTGCTGCCGCTGGAGCATCGCCGAGGCGATCTCGGGGGCGTACGCGAGGTGACTGAAGCGCGATTCGATGATCTGGACCCCGGCCGCCTTCACCCGGGCGGTCAGCTCGACGGCCAGCTTCTCGGTGATCTCCTCGGCGTTGCCCCGCAGTGAGAGGCCGCCCTCCTCGTGGGCGTCGTACGGGTACTCGATGGCGATGTGCCGGACGGCCGCCTCGGTCTGGGTGGCGACGAACTCCAGGAAGTCGTCCACCTCGAAGAGCGCCTGTGCGGTGTCCTCGACCTTCCAGACGACGATCGCGGCGAGCTCGATCGGGTTGCCGTAGGCGTCGTTGACCTTGAGCACCGCGGTCTCGTGGTTGCGGACGCGGGTGGAGATCTTCCGGCTGCTGGTGAGCGGGTTGATCCAGCGCAGGCCGTCGGTCCGGATGGTGCCGACGTACCGGCCGAAGAGCTGGATGACCCGGGCCTCGCCGGGCGCGACCATCTTCACCCCGCTCATGCAGAAGAAGGAGGCGATGGCGAGCAGGATGCCGACGATCACCAGGGCCGCGCCCGCGCCGTCGTTGCCACCCGATCCGAGCACGCCGCCGATGACGATCACGCCGATGCCGAGGAGGACGCCGACCACGGTGAGCAGCAGGCCGAGGCCGCCGGGGATGGAGTGCGCGGTCACCTCTCTGACCTGCGGGGCCGGCAACTGGGGTGCGTCGACGGGCAGATCGGTGGTGGGCGCGGGTGTGGACGGGATCTGCTGGTGGTCGTCGTGCTGTTCGGACACGGGGTCCCCCGATTCGTCTGACTCCCCGGCGGACACCGAGGAGTTCGTAGCTCTCAAAGTGATATCACATTAATGCTTTTCGCAACCGTGGAGCCCTCTGCGGAGTCGGTTCCTTGAGAAGCGGGTGCTGATTCTCACGTCCGGAAAAGGGCGGATCGCTTGCTTTTTGTCCGTCCTGACGGTGTTAGCTGTCTTGGCTGGGCAGAGCTGACGGCAGAACTGACGACAGGGCTCACGACGGTGCGGACGGCCACGGCCGACCGGACCGACGGAGCCGCGGGGGACCGACCGACCGAGAAACAGGAGCGACACAGCGATGGGGCGAGCGGATGAGCGACGTGCCCGCGGCAGGGAGGCACGGGCCGGCAAGAAGGGCGGCATACGCGGGCTCTTCACCTGGAAGCGGCTCCTGGGCACCTTCTTCGGTCTCTGCCTGCTGGTGATGGGCGCCTTCGTCGTGCTGTACCTGTACGTACCGGTACCCGAGGCGAACGCCCAGGCGCAGAAGCAGAGCAACGTCTACAAGTACAGCGACGGCACCGTGCTGGCCCGCACGGGCGAGGTCAACCGGGAGATCGTCGACCTCGCGCAGGTCCCGAAGGACGTGCAGCACACCTTCGTCGCCGCCGAGAACAAGACCTTCTACCAGGACAAGGGCGTCGACCTGAAGGGCACCACCCGTGCCCTGCTCAGCACTGTCTCCGGCAAGGGCAAGCAGGGTGGTTCGACCATCACCCAGCAGTACGTGAAGAACTACTACCTCACGCAGGACGCGACGGTCTCCCGCAAGCTCAAGGAACTGGTGATCTCGCTCAAGGTCGACCAGAAGATGAGCAAGGACGACATCCTCGCCGGGTACATCAACACCGCCTTCTACGGCCGCGGCGCCAGCGGCATCCAGGCCGCCGCCCAGGCGTACTACGGCGTGGACGCTTCCAAGCTCGACGTCTCCCAGGGCGCCTACCTCGCCTCGCTGCTCCAGGCCCCCAGCCAGTACGACTGGGCCACCGCCACCGACACCGGCAAGCGCCTGGTCAAGAACCGCTGGGCCTACACCCTCGACAACATGGTCGAGAAGGGCTGGCTGAGCAGCGCCGACCGCCAGAGCCTGAAGTTCCCCGTCCCGAAGGACCCCAAGGCCGCACCCGGCATGGAGGGCCAGACCGGCTACCTCGTCGAAGAGGCCAAGGCGGAACTCAAGGAGCAGGGCGTCACCGAGGAGCAGCTCGAAGCCGGCGGCTGGACCATCACGCTGAACATCGACAAGAAGCGCCAGAAGCAGCTGGAGAAGTCGGTCGACGCGCAGCTGGAATCGAAGCTCGACCGGAAGAACAACAAGGTCGACGCCACGGTCCAGGCAGGGGCCACCTCGGTCGACCCGAAGACCGGTGCGATCGTCGCCCTCTACGGCGGGGTCGGCTACACCGAGCACTGGACCTCCAACGCCACCCGCCGCGACTACCAGCCCGCCTCCACCTTCAAGCCGCTGGTGCTCGCCTCCGCCCTGGAGAACGAGTCCACCACCCAGGACGGCGACCTGATCGGCCTGAACACGACCTACGACGGCACCAGCAAGCGGCCGGTCGTCGGCAGCGACACCCCGTTCGCCCCGGAGAACGAGGACGACCGGGACTACGGCGACATCAGCGTGCAGAAGGCGCTGAACGCCTCGGTCAACTCCGTCTTCGCGCAGATGGTCGTCGACGTCGGCCCCGGCAAGGTGAAGAAGACCGGGCTGAGCCTCGGGCTGCCGGACAAGAACTTCCCCGAGCGCCCCGCGATCACGCTCGGCACCATGGAGGTCTCGACCGAGGACATGGCCGGCGCCTACGCCACCCTCGACAACCACGGCAAGAAGATCACGCCCCACATCGTGAAGGCGGCCGAGCACCGCGACCGCACGGTGGACGCCGTGAAGGGCGTCGGCAAGCAGGTGATCAGCCGCAAGTCGGCCGACACCGTGACCCAGGCGATGACCGGGGTCATCGACTCCGGTTCCGGCCAGGCCGCCAACACCACCGCGTACGAGGCGGCGGGCAAGACCGGTACGTCCGAGAACAACAAGGCGGCCTGGTTCGCCGCCTACACCCCCGAGCTGACCACCGTCGTCGCGCTCTTCGGCGAGGACCCGAAGGACCACCACCAGGTCAGCCTGACCGGCACCGCCAACTCCGGCCGCGCCAACGGCGGTGGCTTCCCCGCCCGGATCTGGGCCGACTACACGCTGGGGGCGCTGAACGGCGGCTCCGACGCGCAGTTCGACCTGGAGGACGTGGAGAAGGGCGAGGTGCCCTACACCCCGCCGCCGACCCCGACCGAGTCGGCCTCGCCCACCCCGACGCCGAGCGCCACGACCCCGTCCCCGTCGGCGACGCCCTCGGAGGAGCCGACGGAGACCGAGACCCCGTCGCCCGACCCGAGCGAGTCGACCCCCGTCGAGCCCACCGAGACGCCTTCCGGCGGACTGGACCCCGGGGACGGCGACAGCGGCGACGACGGCGACCAGACGGGCGGACGCCCCGGTGGCACCGGCCTGCTGGGCTGAGAGCCCGACGGGATCCGAGCCGCGGCGGGCGGGCCCGCGCAACACACGGGTGAGGGGCGGTACCGGATCACTTCCGGTACCGCCCCT
>NZ_JBSFVR010000357.1:0-7717 GCF_053592415.1 Streptomyces sp. NPDC002690
CGTGGCAGCCGCCTGGCCGCCCTCCAGGGTGTACAGGGAGTGTTGGATCAGCTCCTCCACCTGCTCGCGGCGCGGCTCCACCACAGGGCCGCCTCGCGCTCGCTGCCCTCGCGGGCCAGCAGCAGCCCGAGGTTGAAGGCACCGTTGCGGCTGCCCGCTTCGGCGGCCTCGCGGTACCAGCGCGCGGCACTCTCCATGTCCCCGCGCGCGGAGCAGAGCATGCCGACCCTGACCTGGGCGCGCCGATGCCCCTGCTCGGCTGCACGCTCGTACCACTCCTCGCACTCCGTCTTCTCCGGCATCGGCTCACCGAGGACCGGTGTCGCGCGCGGCGGGCGGCGGGCGTCGAGGACCCCGGCCAGCCGGAAGGCGGCCTCGGCGCTGCCGCCGCCCGCGGCGGTGCGCAGGTGGCGTTCGGCCTCCTGGTCCTCGCCCTGGCGGAGCAGAGCCATGGCGACCTGGAGCGCCGCGTCGGTGTGTCCGGCGGATGCCGCGCGCTTGTACCAGCCGAGGGCCGCGAGTTCCTCGTCCCGGCCGGCGTGCAGGATGCCGAGGTTGAAGGCGGCGTCCACGCTGCCGGCCTCGGCCGCCTTGGAGAACCACGGCTCCGCCCCGGTCGCGTCGCCGGCCTGCAGGAGCAGCACGGCGAGCGCGTTGGAGGCCTCACGGTGGCCCGCGTAGGCGGCCCTGCGGTACCACTGCTCGGCCTGCGGGGTGCGGTCCTGGGCGGCGCAGAGCAGCCCGAGGTTGTAGGCGCCGTTCACGTCGCCCGCGTCCAGGGCCGCCCGGTACCACCGCTCGGCGGTCTGCGGCTCGCCCCGGTCGGCGTGCAGGGCGCCGAGCGCGTTGGCGGCGTTGCCGTCGCCCTCCTGGGCGGCGCGGAGCCACCACACGGCGGCGCTCTCCACGTCGCCGACGTCCCGCAGCAGGAAGGCGAGGGCGCAGGCCGCGCGCGCCTCGCCGGCCCGCGCGGAGGTGAGGTACCAGCGCCCGGCCTCCTTGAGCTCGCCACGCCGCTCCAGGATGGCGCCGAGGTGCAGCGCGGCACGGCGGTGGCCCCGGGCCGCCGCCTGCCGGTACCACTGCTCGGCCTCGCCGACGCGGCCCTCGGCGGGGCCCGCGACCGGGCCGTCGCCGGGGGCGCGGGCGGGACCGGGAGCGGGCTCCACGGCCTCGACCGGCAGCCGCCCGAGCCCGAAGGCCTGGTGCGGGTCCTCGACGGCGTTGCGCTCGATGGTTCTGGCCAGCCGGTACGCGGCCTCGCGGTGCCCCTGCTCGGCGGCGGCGCGCAGCCAGCGCTCGGCGCCGACGTCACTGCGGTGCTCCAGCAGGTCCGCGAGGGCGTAGGCGCCCAGCGCGTGGCCCTGTTCGGCGGACTGCCGCAGCCAGTACTCGGCGCCCGGCTCGTCGCCCCGCTCGCGCAGGTGGCGGCCGAGCGCGTGCGCGGCCGAGGCGGAGCCCGCGACTGCCGCGATGCGCCACCAGCCGGCCGCCTCGTCCGGGTACCCGCGCTGGTGCAGCAGGACGCCGAGGTTGTTGGCGGCGGCCCGGTCACCGTCGGCGGTGGCCCCGCGCAGATAGGGTTCGGCGGCGTCGAGTTCACCCCGGCGCAGCAGCAGCGCGCCGACGACGCTCATCGCGGCGGTGTCGCCCGCGTCGGCGGCACGCCGGTGGCTCTCCTCGTTCTCGGCGGTCTCGACGGTCTCGGCGGACTCGGCGGCACCGGTCACGCCGCCGGTCGCCCCGGCGTCGGTCACGCCGGACGGGTACGAGGAACCGGCGGCGGTGTCCGTGTCTCCTGGGTTGGCTGGCGTGACCGTGACCCCCGTCGTCTCGGTGGCCCCGGTGGTGAAGTCGTCGCTGGTCACGGCCTGCTCGGCGGCTCCCGCCGCCCCGTCGGTCACCGCGGACGACGCCGCGGCCGGCGCCCGCTCCGGGCCCGGTGTCCGCCGTTGCACAAACCGCCCTGTCTCCAACAGAGTTGCCCTGTCCCCCATAAATACCATCGTCGCACCACCTGTAACCCGCGTACACCTGGTATATCGCGGACAGCGAGGTCACTTCAGCGTTTTGTCGACATGCCCACAGAGAGACAAGTCAAACACGGCCCCGGGCAACTGGTGCCCCGCAAACCGCACTTCACGCCCACCCCGAGGACGCCACGACATGACGAAGGCCCGGATCCAGTGGATCCGGGCCTTCGTCTTTCAGTAGCGGGGACAGGATTTGAACCTGCGACCTCTGGGTTATGAGCCCAGCGAGCTACCGAGCTGCTCCACCCCGCGTCGTTGTGTTCAAACAGTACCACGACGCGGGGGTGGGTTTTCTCAGCTGCCCTGGTCGGAGGCCCCTTCTGCCGAGGCGACGGTGTCCCCGGCGGTGCCGCCGGAAGCGCTGCCGGAGCCCGTGCCCGAATCGGCCGCGGAGCCGCCCGATCCGGACTGGGCCTCCGCGGCCCGCTTCAGGGCGTCCTGGAGGTCGTCCTGGGCCTTGCCGTAGGCCGTCCAGTCCTGCTCCTGGAGCGCCTTCTCACCGGCGTCGTACGCCTCCTGGGCGTCCGCGATGGCCGCCTTGAGCGCCGCGTCCCCGGTGGCCGGCGGCTCGGTCGGCTTCGTAGGTTCGGTCGGTCGGGTCGGTTCTGTGGGCTGGGTCGTGTCCGAGTCCACGTCGAAGACCGCGTTCAGCGCCTCACCGAGACTGTTCTCGAAGACGATCTTCGATCCGAACGAGGCTGCGACCTTGCGCAGCAGCGGGTAGTTCTGGTTGCCACCGCGCGTGTAGACCGGCTCGATGTAGAGGAACCCGCCGTCCAGGGGCACGGTGAGGAGGTTTCCGTACTCGATGTCCGAGTCGGTGCCCTTGAGGTTCCTCACGAACTCGGCGACGTCGTCGTTGCCGTTGAGCTCGCTCTGTACCTGCCCTGGCCCCTTCACCGTGTTGGTGACTCTGAGGAGTCTGATCGTGCCGTAGTCGGAGCTGGCCGCGTCGGCGTCCACCGCCATGAACGCCCCGAGGTCGGGACGGCCTCTCGGCGTGAACGTCGTGGTCAGCGAGAACGTCTGCTGGTCCTGGTCCGGCATCTTCATGGAGAGGTAGTACGGCGGAACGGAGCCCGGTTCCTTGTTGGTCGGGTCGTCCGGCACCTGCCACGCGTCACTGCCGCTGTAGAACTGCGCGGGGTTGGTGACGTGGTAGCGGGTCAGCAGCTCCCGCTGGACCTTGAAGAGATCCTGCGGGTAGCGCAGGTGGTCCATGAGCTCCGCCGGAATGGCGGACTTGTCCTTCACCGTCCCGGGGAACGCCTTGCGCCAGGTCTTGAGGACCGGGTCCTCGGTGTCCCACTCGTAGAGCGTGACGGTGCCGTCGTACGCGTCGACGGTGGCCTTCACCGAGTTGCGGATGTAGTTGACCTGGTTCTGCTGGGCGACGACCGCGCGCTGGTTGGTCGTCAGCGAGTCGGCCGTGGTGTCACCGAGTGTCGTACGGGACGCGTACGGGTAGCCGTTCGTCGTCGTGTACGCGTCGACGATCCACTGGATCCGGTGGTCGACGACCGCCGGGTAGGCGTCGCCGTCGATGGTCAGCCATGGGGCGACCGCCTCGACGCGCTCCTTGGGCGTGCGGTTGTAGAGAATCCGCGAGCCGTCGCCGATGGCCCCCGAGTAGAGGATCTGCGGCTCGCTGAACGAGACCGCGTACGCGGCGCGGTTGAAGGCACTGGCGAGGCTGACCCCGCTGTCACCCTTGTAACTGGTGGTCTTCTCGCCGTCGTCCTCGTAGTCGAGCTCCTTCTGGGGCCCGCCGACGATGGAGTACTGCTCGGTCTTCTCGCCGTAGTAGATCCGCTGCTCGTACTCGCCGAGTTTGCCCGTCGTCGGCAGTCCGGACTCGGTGAAGTCCGGGGAGCCGACGGGGTTGGTGCCCGTGCTGGTGCCCTTGGCCGCGATGGCGCCGTAGCCGTGGGTGTACGTGAAGTGGTCGTTGATCCAGTTCCGCTTGGGCAGGCCCGCGAGGTTGAGCTCGCGCAGACCGACGACGGTGTCCTGCTCCTTGCCGTCCTCCTCGTAGCGGTCCACGTCCAGCGTCGCCGGGAACTGGTAGTAGTTCCGCTTCTGCTGGAGCTGCTGGAACGCCGGGGAGACGACGTTGGGGTCCATCACGCGGTAACTCGCGGCGGCGTCGGCCTGGGTGCGCAGCGCGGCGCCCTCGGTCTCCGTGCTCTTGCCGGCGTAGTCGTCGACCTGTGCGTCGTCGATGTCGTACGCGTCGCGGGTCGCCTTGATGTTCTTCTGGATGAACGGGGCTTCCTTGGCCTGCTCGTTCGGCTGGACCTGGAACTTCTGGACGATGGCCGGGTAGAGCCCGCCGATCAGGATGGCCGAGAGGACCATCAGCCCGAAGCCGATCACCGGGAGCTGCCAGGTGCGGCGCCAGAGCGTCGCGAAGAACAGCACCGCGCAGATCGCGGCGATGCAGAACAGGATCGTCTTCGCCGGCAGGTAGGCGTTGGCGTCGACGTACCGCAGGCCGGTCCAGTTGTCGGTGGCCTTGAAGTCACTCGACTTCACGGCCAGCCCGTACCGGTCGAGCCAGTACGCGACGGCCTTCAACGAGACGAAGACGCCCAGCAGCACCGAGAGGTGTCCGGTGGCCGCGCCGGTCGCGCGGGCGCCGGGGCTGGTGATCCGCAGCCCGCCGTAGAGGTAGTGCGTCAGGGCCGCCGCGATGAGCGACAGCACGACCGCGGCGAAGCCGAAGCCGAGCAGGAAGCGGTACCACGGCAGGTCGAAGGCGTAGAAGGAGACGTCCAGGTGGAACTGGGGGTCCTTCTGCCCGAAGGAGACGCCGTTGACGTACATCAGCCAGGTGCGCCACTGGCCCGAGGCGGAGGCCCCGGAGATCAGCCCGACGAGCGCGGTGACCGCGAGGAGCACCCACTTCTTGAACGGGGCGACACCCATGCGGTAGCGGTCCAGGCTCTGCTGCTCCATCGACATCGCGCTCAGCGGCGGCCGGAGCCGGTGGGCGAGCCAGACGTTGAGGCCGACGGCGAGGGCCATCAGCAGTCCGAAGACGAGGAACAGACCGATCTTGGTCCACAGCGTCGTGGTGAAGACCGACGAGTACGACACCGAGCGGTACCAGAGCCAGTCGGTCCAGAACCCGGCGAACATGACGAACGCCATGCAGAGCGCCGCGAGGACGCCCAGCGTCAAGAGAAGGGTACGGGCACGCCGGGACGGGCGGCCGACTCTGATCCGTGGCCCGGTCGGGCCTCCGCCGCGGTCCGGCATCTGGAAAGCCAACGTGCGCACCTCGTACTTCGGGGTCGTGTGGAACGGGCTCCGCGATCGTAGAGCCCTCCCTTGCAACTTACGGAGGCTTTACCTAGTTCCCGGTCCCGGTGCGAAAAGAGGCAGGATATTGGTATGCCCAACGTTTCTTCCTCAGGCCCTCCGATGGCCGCGAGTCCCCTCACCGTCGCGGTGCTCGAAATCGACGAGTACGCCGCCGGTCTCGGATGGGACCGCCCCGCCCGCCTTTTCGCCCTCGTCGACACCACCAGCCTGCGCGTCCAGGAGCCGGGTCTCGCCGCCCAGCTCGGCCTCGGCGCCGACGGCAAGGTGCCCGCCGCCTTCACCCCCGTCGAGCAGGAGGAGATCCCCTCCGGCAAGCCGCTGGACGAGTTCCTCGCCACCATCGCCTGGCCGGCCGGGGTGGCGGGGTGCGCGCTGACGGTCGAGCGGCTCATGCTGCCGCCCTCCGCCGAGGCGTCCGTACCCGAAGGGCTCAGCGGTAAGAAGCTGACCGCGTGGGTGGCCGCGCACCCGGCGCGGCAGGAGGTCCGGATGACCGTGGCCGTCCTGCGCAACGGCAAGCGCGAGTCCGCGATCCGGCTGCGGGAGAAGGACTCCGCCAACGAGGTCCTCACGGGCCCGGCGCTCGTCCCGGGCCTCGCCGACGCGCTGGCCGCGACCTTCGAGTCCTGAGTGTCCCCGGTGCGCCGAGCGTGCTGACCGTCCGGCCGGGGCCCTGCGGTACGGGGCCGGAGAACTACGAGAGCGTGGTGGCGCTGCTCGGCGCGGCGATGTCGGAACGGGTCGCGGGCCGCGACTTCGGACCGCTCAACAACGCGGACCAGGCGGCCCGTTACGACCGGATCGTCGCCGCGTCGAAGGCGGGGCGCGAGGTGACCGGCCCCGTCGGGGCGGCGGCGGGCGAGGAGGAGGGTTACTGGCGCCCGGCGCGGGTGCTGGCCGATCTGCCGCCGGCCGATCCCGCGGTCACCGAGGAGGTCTTCGGTCCCCTGCTCACCGTCGAACGGGTGGCCACGGTGGAGGAGGCGCTGACGCTGGCCAACAGCGTGCCCCAGGCGCTGGCGTCCAGCGTGTGGACGAGCGATCTGGAGCGGGGGATCGATCTGGCGTCCCGGCTCGACGCGGGCGAGGCCTGGGTCAACTGCCATCTGGTGCAGACGGCCGAACTCCCGCACGGCGGACGGGGAGCCTCGGGCCACGGCACGGATCTGAGCGTGCTCGCCCTGGACGAGTACCAGAGGCCGAAGACGGTCACGGTGCGGGTCGGACGGCCGTAGAGACGTCGCGCGGCGGTGTCCGTCAAATCGGCTTCTGCCGACCGGGGGCGCCCACGTACCGTGTGATCACTCATCCGTGCGACGAAGGCAGCCCCGCAAATGCCCCTGTTCGACCTGCCCCTCGAAGAACTCCGCACCTACCGCTCCACGTCGGCGGAGCCCGCCGACTTCGACGCGTTCTGGTCGAAGACCCTCGAAGAAACCCGGAGCCACCCGCTCGACGCCCGCTTCGAACTCCGCGCGGACACCGGCCTGAAGACCGTCGAGGTGTACGACGCGACCTTCGCGGGCTTCGGCGGCCACCCGGTCAAGGGCTGGCTGGTGCTTCCGGCAGGGACCACCGAACCGCTCCCGGTGGTCGTGCAGTTCATCGGGTACGGCGGCGGACGGGGGCTCGCGCACACCCATCTGCTCTGGGCGTCCGCCGGTTTCGCCCACTTCGTCATGGACACCCGCGGCCAGGGCAGCGGCTGGGCGGGCGGTGACACCGCCGACCCGGTGGGCAGCGGTCCCGCGTTCCCCGGGGTCATGACCCGGGGCATCGAGGACCCGCACGAGTACTACTACCGTCGGCTGTACACCGACGCGGTACGGGCGGTGGAAGCCGCCAGGTCCCACCCGCTCGTCGACGCGTCGCGCACGGCGGTCGCCGGGATCAGCCAGGGGGGCGGCATCACGCTCGCCGTCGCCGGTCTGGTGCCGGACCTGGTGGCCGTGGCGCCGGACGTGCCGTTCCTGTGCGACTTCCCGCGCGCCCTCACGGTGACCGACCGCAACCCGTACCGTGAGCTGGGCAATTACCTCAAGACGCACCGGGGCCGCACCGAGCGGCTCAAGGCCACGCTCGCCTACTTCGACGGAGTGCACTTCGCCTCGCGGGCGACGGCTCCGGCACTGTTCTCGACGGCGCTGGAGGACCTCACCTGCCCGCCGTCCACGGTGTTCGCGGCGTTCAACGCGTACGCCCACACCGACAAGTCGATAGAGGTGTACGACTTCAACGACCACGAGGGCGGCGGCCCCTACCAGGAGCAGAATTGCTCCGGGGTGACGTTCTCGCGGCGCCTTCGGCAGTTTTCGTACGCATCCTCGACGTGACCGGTCGAAGGGGCGCGGCCGGTT